>JAFVAA010000421.1 GCA_017476305.1 Lachnospiraceae bacterium | reverse complement strand
GCTCTTCGTATCATGCGGGCAGTCCGTTTTTCTTCGCAGCTGGGCTTTCGGATGGAGGAGGAAACGAAAAAAGCAATGGTATCCAAGGCGGAGCATTTGAAAAATGTAAGTGCGGAGCGAATCCGGGTGGAGCTTGGCAAGCTGCTTTTGGGCGTGGATGCCGGCATGCTTAGGGAGGCATATCGGGCAGGTATGACGGCTGTATTTTTACCGGAGTTTGATGAAATCATGCCATTAGAGCAGCAGAATCCCCATCACATTTTTACCGTAGGTGAGCATACGATCCGAAGCATAGAGGTCATGAATTTTTTCTTCGGAAGATATTCCGGAAAATGGGATGCTTCTATCATTTCCAGGGAGGTGCGTGCATGTGTGGATGAGCTGACAGAGAAGCTTACCATAAAGCATCAGCAGATCCTTTGTTTGACGATGCTGTTCCATGACATGGGAAAGGCAGGGACGAAGACGGTGGATGAAAATGGAGTTGGCCATTTTTACGGTCATGCGAAGGTGAGTATGGAAATTGCGGGAAAAAGACTGCGTAAGCTCACTTATGATAACGAAACTCTGCATACGGTCGTGAAGCTGGTGGAAATTCATGACAGAGAATTTGGAACTACAGAAAAGTCGATGCGTCGTGCTGTCTCAAAAATAGGAGAAGAGTATATGCCCCTTCTGTTATTGGTGAAGTTTTGTGATGCTTATGCGCAGAATCCGGAATATTTAAATGAGAAAATTAATACGTTAAAGGAGGTGATTGGCTTATGGAAAAAGGTGGTGCATTCGGGGGCGGCGTTTTCCATAAGGGATTTGGCGGTCACGGGGCAGGATATTATTGGTCTGGGGGTGAAACCTGGCCCGAAAATCGGGGAGATTTTAAGCTCTTTGTTGGAGCTTGTTTTAGAAAATCCGGCAGTGAATGAAAAAGAGCAGCTTTTAAGCTGTGCCAGGGAACAGATTTCGCGTAACTCTTTCGTAAAGAATATAGAGGAAAATCAAGGAAAGAAGTGCAAAAAGGAAGAAAATATGATATGATAACAGGGTGAAGTAATAGTTTTTAACATTGGAGGAAAACAGATGGATCTGAATATGAAATTATATCAAATGTCTGATGCGATGAAAATACAGCTTTATATCGAAAATCTTACCACGATTTTTAATCCGCAGGCACTTTTCAGCGATGGAACAGAAAGCTATCGTTCTCCTGCAGAGCCTCAAATTGGTGATTTCGTTACCATCCGGTTCAGGGCAGGACGTGAAAATATAGATGGAGTTTATCTGGTCGTAGGAACAGAGCGTTTTTTGATGAAAAAAACCTATAATGATCGTCAATTTGATTACTTCGAAGGGGGTATTTCCCTTGGCAGGGAACGTGTGGAGTATTATTTTGAAGTACATAGTGGTTCCGTGGTCTGTTATTATAACAGTGTCGGAGTCTGCTCCACAGTAGAGCCGTATTACAATTTTTGGATGATGCCATCCTTTAAAACGCCGGATTGGGCAAAGGGGGCTATTTTCTATCAGATCTATGTAGATCGATTTTACAAAGGAGATCCATCCAATGATGTGCTAGACGATGAATATCATTATATCGGTGACACCACTGTGCGTGTCAGGGATTGGAATAAGTATCCGGCTGCAATGGGAGTTCGCGAATTTTATGGTGGAGATATTGCGGGCGTGATGCAGAAGTTAGATTATTTGCAGGATTTGGGAGTGGAGGTAATCTATTTGAATCCGATTTTTGTCTCTCCTTCCAATCATAAGTACGATATTCAGGATTATGATTATATTGATCCACATATTGGTAGGATTGTTAAAGACGAGGGAGAGGTTTTGAAAAGAGATGAGCATGGAAATATCATCTGTGATTATTCCCATCCAAATAAGGATGCGACGAAATATATCTGTCGTGTAACCGATAAGGAAAATTTAGAGG
>JAFVAA010000420.1 GCA_017476305.1 Lachnospiraceae bacterium | reverse complement strand
TTTCGTCAATTCTACGGGAACGCTCAC
Source organism: Lachnospiraceae bacterium (assembly GCA_017476305.1). Lineage (GTDB taxonomy): Bacteria > Bacillota > Clostridia > Lachnospirales > Lachnospiraceae > Butyribacter. Next base: position 4,448 of record JAFVAA010000420.1, on the reverse strand, counting down.
GGCAACCGTTTCTCCCGATAGCGCAACGGATAAGACCGTCAAGTGGTCGAGCAGCGACCCCGACTATGTGAGTATCAACGAGACAACAGGCGAATACACGATCATGGGTAAAAAGGGCTACGGTTCGGCTACCATCACCGCAACGGCAGGCGATAAGACAGCCACCTGTACCATAACAGGAAAGGTTACTTATACTTCGCTGAGTGCCGGTACTGTGCTTCACGTCGGAGATACGTTCTATGCCGGAAAGGTTTATTTTAACACTAGTCCTTTAGTGAATTTCCAAGATTCCAATGGTGTAATCACTCTGGTCGAGAATAATGGATGTTATAAATTCCGGCGTGGCAGTAATGGTACTATGCCAAATGTTACAGCCTATAAAGTCAAGGATAATGCCGACGGTATCTATATCGTAAGCGGTTCAGGTACATCAAGCGATAAGTTTACTCTTGCAGTCCATACAAACTAACCATTAGTGAGAATGCTCTTGCTGAGTTGGGTTCTTCGGATTGGCGAGTGATACTACATCAATTTGTAAAGCAACTATCAACAATTTATTTAAGCGCGGAAAGCGAAAGGAGAGATCATTATGAGATTGAAAAAGATGACAGCAGTCGCTCTTGCGGCTGCACTGGCAGCGGGTTCGTTCGGAGGCACGACCGCATTTGCGGCAGATACGACTACGACAAATGACATTACGCTATCGACAACGGTTCAAAACAATACGGTAAAGTATGTGCTTTCCATCCCGTCAGGAACGAAGACGATTGAATCAGCAAAGGATACATTCAGCAATGTGGGTACACTGCAGGTAAAACATCTGGATTCAGAGGCGGATGTGAAGTTTGATAACACGAAGAAGGTATCCGTTGCAGTCACCTATTCCGGAAATCTTACGAATACGGATAACACCATTACATCAAACAATAAACTGGCATACAAGCTGGTAAAGGGTACAAAAGACAGCAATACAGACATTGCGAGCGGCACTACCTATGATTTTTCAGCGGATGATATAGATAAGGCAACCGGCAGTGTGGCAATCGGGGCAGTCGTGACCGGAGATCCGACACAGGTGGAGAATGGAACTTATGAAGATAAAGTGACATTTACGGCATCTGTGGAGGAGGCTAAGCAGCTACATAGCTTCACTCTCACAGGACCGTATACTGGTGAAACTCTTGTGGTGGAGTATTATGAGGGCGACACATGGAACGATATGGCTGCGAAATATCCGAATACTATAAAGATATATAATGGTTATGCGGCATTCGGTTCAGATGGATTTATCTATGAACAGGGGACGGGAGGGTTTTTATCAGCTACCGCACAGATCAATCCAAACAAGACTTACGAAGTATCGTAGTACAATTGTTCAGATGAACTTTGTCCCACCGAACTGCGGTGTGTGGTTCGGTGGGACAAAGAACGATTAGTAATAAACGTAAAAAGAGAAAAGTAACGAAAGGTGGTGGAAATGTGGAAGAAAAACCGACAAACATCTTTGCAAAGGCAAGGAAATTATATGCCGAAAAGAAGGCGGTAAAATACAGTGTGAATGTCCTCGTCCTTGCTGCCGTTCTGGTCTGTGGGCTTGCCATCGGCGGATTTTTTAACAAAGCTCCGGATGATGAAAAGACAAAGATCGCAGACGGCGTGGAGTATGCCGAGGATAAGGATTATAGTGATGTGGAGGACAAGGACAACATTTCCATACCTGGTTATGATACCTTTACATTCAAGGCAGGAAAAAAGGAGCAGGAGATCACGCTGTTCAATCCGGAGGAGAATACCTGTTATTTCAAGATGAGCCTGATCCTGGAGGACGGCACGGTGATCTGGACTTCGGATCTGCTGGAGCCTGGCAAGGCGTTTCAGAAGATTGTGCTTGACAAGGCTCTGGATAAAGGGACTTACAAGGGAGTCCTGTTGAAATATGACTGTTTTTCCTTAAAGGACCGGTCACAGCTCAATGGGGCAGAGATTAAGGTTGACATCGAAGTGAAGTGATCACCCGCTTCACATTTACATAGATGAATCAGGTTTTCAGTACCACGAAAGGAGGTTTTTATGAGATGATACAAAACCGAGTGAAAAAAAGGATTGCCGCATTCTGTTTTGCGGTATCCGTACTGTTGGGAAGTGCCGGAGGTGTGGTGAATGCAGAGAATACGACAAAGGACGTGACGATCAGTACCACCGTCAGCAATCTGCCGAGCGACTACACATTTACCATCCCGGCAAAGACGACCATATCCGATTTTGGGGAAACGGAGCTTTCCGGCGGGCTGAAAGTATCCGGCACATTAGCCGTGGGTGAGCATGTGGAGATTTCCGTCAGCTCTGAACATTCCTTTAAGCTGGTAAGCGCTTCGGATGCCACAAAGTCGATAGCCTATAAGGTCAAGGGTTCGTCTGACGATTCTGCTGCGGTCCCAGTCTTCTCTTTTTCTTCCTCAGACTTGGGGCAGGAGAAGAAAGTCAAAGTAGCCGTAGAGCAGGACGAATGGAACAGGGTTCCGGCAGGAACCTATTCAGATGTGCTGGTATTTCAACCAAAAATTGTAAAAGAATAGTAAGGAGGATCATATGAAGAAAAAGATTTTATGTTTTGTCCTTGCTGCTTCTATGGTTTTGGGAAATGCAGGCATGGCATTTGCAGCAGACGGCAATGGACAGGCGAATATTGAGGCAACAAAAGAGGCGGGAACGCCATACACCGGGGAGGAACGGACGCTCTCCTATGACAAGCCGAAGGTCGGGGATGATACGTCCCTTCCGGCAGGCTGGAGCTGGAAGACACCGGATCAGGTGCTTACCGGCACATTTGCCGATACAGTGGCAGTTTACAGTGCTACGGGCAAAAATGCGAATGAAGTCACGGTAAAGATGCGGAAAGTGATGGATACGGCAGCACCGGCGGGGGAGATTTCCATCGGTACGGATAAATGGGCTTCTTTCCTGAATACGATTACCTTCGGTTTCTTTTTCAAGGAAACGAAGGAAGTCAAGATCACAGCAAGCGATGACCTGAGCGGTGTCGGAAAGATAGAGTATTATATCGCAAATGCGGCTCTGTCACAGGCACAGGCAGAGGCGGTCACGGATTGGAAGACCTATGATTCCGCATTTAATCTGAATCCGGAAAACAAATATGTGGTCTATGCGAGGATCACGGACAAGGCGGGGAACATCACATATCTTTCCTCGGATGGTCTGGTATTTGTAAATCTGCCGGTCGGCTATGTGACGGACATCGGCGTGGACAGTGCAAAGCTGAACATGAAACTTTCGGATTCTGTCCGGACAGAGATCAAGGCAGCAGGATTTGAGTATAAGAAGAAAGCAGATGCAGATACGGCATGGACGAAAGTGGCAGCCGATTCCGTGACGGAGACGGTCACAAAAGAGATCACATCCCTTACGGCAGGCACGGATTATGTGTTCCGTCCGTATGTGGCCTATACGAATGATTCCACGGATACCGGAGCAGAACAGAACTTCACGACAGACACAAAGACGGCTGTTACCGGCAGTATCGACGTGAAAGTGAAAAATGAGACAGAGGATACCAAAGATGTGGTTGTGACCAGTGAGGAAGGAAATAATGTGCTTGCCTCCCAGGAATATAATGGCATAGAAAAAGGTGCCGAGGTCACGACAGGCAAATTCAAGGAGCTTCCGGATGGAACTTATAATATCGTGATCAAATCCAAAGATGGCGAATTCGTGGAAACGAAGATGATCACCATCGCAAATGGAGCGGCGGAGACGATTTCCTTTACCATCTCAAAGGGAGAGATGAAAACATATGTTGAGGTCGAGGGTGATACCCCGAAGGTTGCAGTAGACGGCCTTTCCAAAGAAGAATTAGTGCAGTCCGGTACGATTTCTGCTGAGGAGAAGGCAAAGGTGGAAAATGGAGAAATCAGTCTGGATGTTCCGCTGAAAGTTGAGAAAAAGGAGGAGTCAGCGTATCAGACGGTAGAGGAAAAGAAAGCAGTGGAGGAAATTAAGAGCCAGATGGCAAATGCCTCCACAAAGCTTGTGGTGGATATGTTCCTGGATCTTTCCTTGTTCAAGAAGATTACACAGCTTACCGGAGATCAGGCAGGTAAGACGGATGAAACAGATATTGGATCCACGAATACGAAGGTGCTTGAGATCGCAGTGCCTTATGACACCACGATTAAGGGGCTTGTGGTCTACCGTTATCATGGTTCTGTTGCTACTGCATTAAAGAAGTTATCTTCTGCACCGGCAAAGGGAGCGGCACACGAAGATGGAACGTTCTATCTGAGCGACAAATACATCCACATCTTTGCGTCAGGCTTCTCCACCTATGCGATTGCAAAGGAGGAGGAAAGCAGTTCCGGCGGCGGTGGCGGGACTACTCCGGTCACACCGGGCAAGACTACTCCGGCGAAACCGGCAGCACCTGTGCTGGA
>JAFVAA010000419.1 GCA_017476305.1 Lachnospiraceae bacterium | reverse complement strand
TCTTAGAGACCTCCATTCCACTGATTCTGGTACTGGCAGTCAGCACCAAAGGACCACTCACGCCAAAATGGGTAAAACGCATTTCTCCCTGCTCCCCGAAAAGCTTCTTTTTCCCGGAAAACAGTTTTAAGGAGACATTTTTCAAAGACACTCCCTGCAACCTCTTTATATACTCCTCCTCGGCTTCAAACGGCACCAATGACGGAATGGCTTCCTTTACTTCAAGTGCAGCTGTCTTCGCAAAAAGATACCCGTCCCCTGTAGAGCCGGTAGAAGGATACGAAAGCCCGCCTGTCGCCACAATGACGGCATCAGCCCGCATCTCCCTTCCATCCGCGAACAGAATCCCCTGACAGACACCTTTCTCCATCAGAAGTCCCTTTACCGGAGCGCGTAAAGAAATCCTCACCCCATGTTCCTTTAGAAGCCCTTCGAGTGTCCTTATCACATCCGAGGATTTATCCGAAGCCGGAAACACCCTGTTTCCCCTCTCTGTCTTTAGCTTCAGACCGGATGACTCCATAAGCCCCATCATGCTTTCCGCATCAAAGCTGTAAAAAGCACTATATAAGAACCTCGGATTTCTCACCACATGTGCCAAAAGCCCCTCTGCATCCGTATGATTTGTCAGATTACAGCGTCCCTTTCCGGTAATGAAAAGCTTCTTTCCCAGCTTTTCATTCTTCTCAAACAGGAAAACCGCACTCCCTTCCTTAGCCGCTGCATAAGCTGCCATCATTCCGGCAGCCCCGCCTCCTATCACGATCACCTTTCTCTTCTCACTCATGCGGATTCTCCCCTTCCTATGGAATTCTGCCGCAAAGCGGCATATTTCCTATAACTGCGCTGTCATAATATTCTCCAAAGCAAAAGAAACCGCCTCCTCCGCAGCTTTCCTTCTGACCTCATTCCGGTCTCCTGAAAAATGACATTCCTTCACCGAGATTTCCCCTAAAACATCACACCCGATATAAACTGTTCCTGCAGGTGTTCCATCCTCCCCGGCATCCGGACCGGCATATCCGGTCACAGAGACGGAAACCTCTGTCCCTGCAGCTCTTCTGGCACCCTTTGCCATTTCCTCTGCGACCTGTCTGCTGACCGCAGTATATTTTTCCAGACTCTCCCCTGATACTCCCAAAAGCTTTTTCTTTACCCGGTCCGAATAAGTAATAGACCCCTCCTCAAATACCTCAGAGGCTCCGGAAATATCGACCATAGCAGCTGATAAAAGCCCTCCGGTGCATGACTCTGCCGTTGCAACATGGTATCCTCTCTCTAAAAGTAACTTCACCAGTCTTTCTGCTGCCATATTATTCCTCCCTTTCCCTGATTACATCGAACCCGGCTCATTACATTTTTCCATCATTTAATACCCTTCTGTTTTTCCACAAATAATCCAACAGGGAAATCACCGTAAGGGCAATCGCTGCATAAATAAATACATACTCGATGATATCGATGACCTGTCCATCGAAATTCACGATCAAAAGAATCGACATTAACATCTGTACAATCGTCTTGCTTTTTCCCCACCAGCTGGCAGCTATGACAACTCCCGTGTCAGCCGCTACTAACCGGAAACCACTAATGATAAATTCTCTGCTAATGATTACGATCACGCCCCACGCCGGCATCGGATTTTCCGGAATCGATACAAAACAGATGAGTGCCGAGCAGACTAAAAGCTTGTCTGCCAGAGGATCCATAAATTTCCCGAAATTCGATACCAGATTATATTTTCGGGCAAGATAGCCGTCTAAAGTATCCGTCAGACTGGCTGCAATAAAAATTCCTACCGCAATATACTGCGCACCAGGCACCATATCCCCACATAGCATAAAAAATACAAAAAAAGGAATTAAAAACACCCGAAGCATTGTAATCCTATTAGGCAAATTCATATCTCATCCACTCCAATTCTAGATTTTTATCAGCCCTCGTCTCCCCTGTTGTCACTGTTATCCTTTTTTATACCGTTAGCGGAATGCAATTCCGTTAACATGTATAATCATCTACGATTTCCCCCAGTAAATCATACCCCTCAGCACTGATCACGCGAACCTTTACAAAATCTCCGGACATCAGATTCCAGTCGCTTTCTATAAAGATATATCCATCCACATCCGGCGCATCCATGTAGGTTCTGGCAGCATCCACCTCATCCTCTGCCATATATCCCTCTATCATGACTTCTAAAACCCTGCCTGTCTGTTCCCGGCTCTTTTCAAAGGCAATGCTCTGCTGAAGCTCCATGATCTCATCCCGCCGTTTTTCCTTCTCCTCCTCAGGAATCTGCCCATCCATCTCCCCCGCAGGAGTATCCTCCTCCTTAGAATAAGCAAAAACTCCCAATCTGTCAAATTTCATCCTTTTTACAAACCGTTTTAACTCCAAAAACTCTTCCTCTGTTTCTCCCGGAAAGCCCGTAATCAAAGTGGTACGAAGTGCTATGTCAGGAATCCTCCTTCGAAGCTCTTCTACCATCTGTATAATCTCCCTCTGATTTGTCCTTCTTCCCATCCGTTTCAAAATAGTATCTGCGCCGTGCTGAATCGGGATATCCAGATAGTTACAGACCTTCGGAAGTCTTTCTATCGCATCGATAAGCTCTGTGGTAATCTCCTCCGGATAGCAGTACAGAATACGAATCCACCGGAGCTCCTCAATCCCTGACAGTTTTTCCAAAAGAAGCGGCAGGGATTTCTCTCCATAGAGGTCTGCTCCATAAAGCGTCGTTTCCTGTGCCACTAAAATGATCTCTCTGGCACCGTTTTCCACCAGATGCTCTGCCTGTGTAAGCAGCTTTTCCATCGGGACGCTCCGGTATTTTCCGCGAACCCTCGGAATCACACAGTACGTACAATGCTTGTCACACCCTTCTGCAATCTTCAAATACGCATAGTACCCGCCTGTCATGCTGTCCCTGTCAAGCACAGGCTCCGGCAGATAATCAATGTCCTTTAAGTATTCCGGATGGCTGTCTCTTACGGAACCATCCTCAGAATGCCCCTGACGCTCCAGCCCGTCTTCAATTGCCTCCACTAGAGCTTCATATCCCATCGTCCCTATGATGACATCCACCTCAGGAAGCTCTGTCTTTATCTCCTCATGATATCTCTGCGCCAGACAGCCCGCCGCTACTAAAAGCTTACAGTTTCCTGACTCCTTATACTGCGCCATATCAAGGATTGCCTGAATGCTCTCTTCCTTCGCATCCCCGATAAAACAGCAGGTATTGATCACAATGACATCCGCAAGCGCTTCATCATCTATGATCCGGTGCCCGGCATTCCTCAGATTTTTTATCATCATCTCACTGTCTACTAAATTTTTATCACAGCCAAGTGATACGAAATAGATATCCAATCCCTTATTCCTCTCTTTTCCTGTCAGATTTCCGTATTCTTTTGTCCTGTTCACTGATAGGTGAACTGTTACGTCATTTTCTATCTTCCTTCCACGCTCTTCACACAGTTATGCATAAGCATCGTAATCGTCATCGGTCCGACACCACCTGGAACCGGTGTAATCGCAGAAGCCTTGTCCTTTACCGCTTCGAAGTCCACATCTCCGCAGAGCTTTCCGTTTTCATCCCTGTCCATGCCGACATCAATGATCACTGCTCCCTCTTTGATATAGCTCTCATCCACCATCTTCGCCTTTCCGATTGCCACCACTAAAATATCTGCACGCTTCGTAACCTCTTTGATATCCTTCGTATGCGAATGGCAGACAGTCACGGTTCCATTTTCCCGAAGCAGTAAAAGTGCCATCGGCTTTCCTACGATGTTGCTTCTGCCGATGATCACGCACTCCCTGCCATCGATTTTGATACCGGAACGCTTTAAAAGCTCGATGATTCCTGCCGGCGTACAGGACACAAAGCCCTGCTGTCCGATGCTAAGTGCCCCTACACTTTCCGGATGAAAACCGTCCACATCCTTTTTCGGCGAAATCGTCTTTATCACCTTATTCTCATCTATATGCTCCGGCAAAGGCAGCTGGACCAAAATCCCATTCACCTTTTCATTTGCATTTAAATCCTCCACAAGCTTTAAAAGCTCTGCCTCTGTCGTTTCCTCCGGAAGCTCATAGGCAAGGGATTCTATCCCGATATAAGCACATGCCTTTTTTTTATTTCCCACATATACCGTAGAAGCCGGATCCTTTCCGACCTGAATCACCGCCAGACAGATTTCCGTCCCCTCTGCCCTAAGCTTTGCCACCTTTTCCTTTAACTCATCCTTGATTTCCTGCGCAATCGCCTTCCCATCTATAATCTTCGCCATATATCCTTTCCTTTCACTATGTTAAAATATACTCATGAACGAAATGGCTTGCCGTTTCGTTCATGAGCTTACTCCTGTTTAGCATTGATTTGCAGAAGAAGAACGCATGATCCCTGCGTTCTTCCCATATGCGGCTTAGTAATTCTAAGTTCCGGTCTTTTCGGAACTTAGAATCACTTCGCATATTTTAGACTCTGAAGATACTCCCTCCCACGAACTCCCTCATCAGTGAATTTTTCGGAATATCATCCGCACTGATCGTAATGAAATAATCCAAAAACTTTAAAAGCCTCTTTGCCTCTATGTATTCCGGTACATCCTTCGGAATCCCAAAGAGAAGTGCCTCTGCATACGGCTTCAAAACTGCAAGCTCGTAAATCAGCGCAGAGTTGAACATCACATCTGCTTCCTCCTGAAACGGGAAAATATACTGATCCTCTCCGCGCCTTACCGAAGGCCACATCGCAATCGTCCCAAGTGCCGAAGTGCCTCTGGTTCTCGCATCTCTTACCATACGTCTGATGAGTCTTCCATCGGTCGTAGAAATCCTGTTATGCTCATCGATGTTCAACTGTGTCAGCGCACTGATATAAATCTTAAATTTACTCTCCCTTGGAAGTGTGTATGACAGCTTATCATTTAAGCCATGAATCCCTTCAATGACCAAAATATCATTTTTGCCAAGCTGTCTGTAGTCCCCCTTGTACTCCTGTCTGCCGATCACGAAATTGAACGTCGGAAGCTCTACTCTTTCCCCCGCCAAAAGAGCGGTCATCTGTTTATTGAAAAGCTCGATATCGATTGCCTCTAAGCATTCAAAGTTATAATTTCCATTCTCATCCCGCGGCGTATCCTCACGATTTTTAAAATAATTATCAAGTGCGATCGGATGGGGCTTTAAGCCCAGCGTCCGCAGCTGAATGGACAAACGATGGGAAAAGGACGTCTTTCCGGAAGAAGAAGGTCCTGCAATCATCACAAACTTTTTACCTGGATCTGCTGCAATCATTTCTGCGATCTGAGCGATTTTTTTCTCCTGTAAGGCCTCCTGTACTAAAATCAGGTCACTCGCACTCCCATGCGCGATCACATCATTCAATGCGCCTACGGTATCCACCCCCATCATCCTTCCCCAGGCACTCGCCTCCTGCAGCGTGTGGAACAGTTTTGGTCTGTCCTCTGCCTTTTGGATCACCGTTGGTTCCCGCCGGCCGGGAATATGGATCATGAAACCATCCTCATACTTCTCAATGGAAAAATACTTTAAGATTCCTGTAGATTTCGGCATATAGCCATAATAATAATCTTCGAAGCCGCCTAAGCTGTATATATTCACCTTTGACACCCTGCGATACTCGAACAGCCTCTTTTTATCGAGCATCTTATGCTTTGCAAAGATATTCACCGCCTTTGCCGTATCTACAGAACGCTTTTCAAACGGAATATCCTTGTTTACGATTCCCTGCATCCCCTTCTCCAGCTTCTGTAAAAAGGCATCCGTAAGCTCCACGCCCTCTGCCTCACAGTAAATGCTCTCGCCCAAAGCATGCTTGACAAAGACATTTACCAACCTCTCCTTATCTGCAATATCATAAAACACCTTCAGCATCAGAAGCGTCACACCTCTTTCGTAGGTTTTATGGCCACTTTTGGATGCAGTCGTCAAAAACTGAATGACGCAGTCCTCGCTGACCGTCTTATAGAGCTCCACCAGCTTTCCGCCCTTTTGTGCCAGTATAATATCATTTGCATACTTTTCTTTAAATTCCTCTGCGATCTGTGCATATGTAACCCCCTCTTCATATTCTCTTACTTCATTCCCCACTGTAACCTTTACCCTTTTTCCCATCATCTGTTACCTCCTCCGGAATATTTTCTATCCCCATTTTATGCAATATCCGTAATATCTGTTCTCTCGTCTTCTTCTGTTTTTTTAAGCAAAGCTCCCCCTCTGCCGACAGTCTGCTTTCCTCCATTCGGGAAATCACCTCTGCCGTCTTTCGGTTCTCTCTTTTCAAAAATTCTATAAATACCTCATCCTTTTTCCCGATCAGGTACCTCCCATAAAGATATTCTTCCTCTGCTTCATACTTCTCATCCCCCGGGACAGCGCGTATGATCACATAATACTTTTTCTGATCGCAGACCATCCGCTCCCTCTCGATACAAAACCCCATTTCATGAAGCAGCCTCCTGACCATAGGAATGTCAGACTGTGGAGAAAGGATGAGCTGTTTCATTCCCGTCACCTTCTCCTCCCCTTCCTTTAAGATCCTGCACATCAGTCTGCCACCGATCCCGCTGATCAGAAGAGCATCCGCTTCCCCTTTTTCTAACCTCTCTAAGCCATCGGACCGTCTAAGCTCGATTTTCTCCTGCATTTGATAAGAGACCACATGCTCCTTAGCACGAAGCAGAGGTTCTCTGCCGATATCCATGGCAATCGCACGCTTCGTCCGCCCGGTACGCACCAGATAGATGGAGGTAAAACCATGGTCACAGCCTACATCTGCTGTCACATCTGCATGAATCACCTGCTCTGCCACCTGTTTTAAACGCTTCGATAATTTCATCACTCCAGATAATCCTTCAGCTTTCTGCTCCGACTCGGATGACGCAGCTTTCTTAGAGCCTTTGCCTCAATCTGACGAATCCGCTCTCTGGTCACCTGAAATTCCTTTCCCACTTCCTCTAAAGTTCTGGCTCGTCCATCCTCCAGACCAAAGCGGAGCTTCAACACCTTTTGTTCTCTTTCCGTCAATGTGCCAAGGACCTCCTCCAGCTGTTCCCTAAGAAGCGTAAACGCTGCTGCTTCTGCAGGTACCGGAACATTATCATCCTGGATAAAGTCACCCAAATGGCTGTCCTCCTCCTCACCGATCGGCGTCTCTAAAGAAACAGGCTCCAGGGATATTTTTTGGATTTCGCGAACACGGTCTACCGGCAGATTCATCTCCTTTGCAATTTCATCCGGATATGGCTCACGCCCCAGCTCCTGTAAAAGCTGTCTTTGAATCCTGACAAATTTATTAATGGTTTCCACCATATGCACAGGAATACGAATCGTTCTCGCCTGATCTGCAATCGCTCTCGTAATCGCCTGACGAATCCACCAGGTCGCATAGGTGCTGAATTTGTATCCTTTCGTATAATCGAACTTCTCAACTGCTTTGATCAGGCCCAGATTTCCCTCCTGGATCAAATCCAAAAAGAGCATACCACGCCCCACATAGCGCTTTGCGATGCTGACCACCAGCCTGAGATTCGCTTCTGCCAGCTTTTTCTTCGCATCCATGTCACCCTCTTCCATGCGTTTCGCAAGCTCTACTTCCTCATCTGCCGTTAAAAGCGGTACTTTTCCGATTTCCTTTAAATACATACGGACAGGATCCTCCAGGCTGACTCCCTCCGGCACAGACAGATCGATCTTTTCGAGATCCTCATCATCGAGGACATCTCCATCATTCTCCATTTCGAGCATAATGGCTTCATCCGCATCATCACCCTCCGGAATTTCAATCAGCACATCCACGTTATAGGATGCTAAGAAATTCATCATCCTTTCCTCCTGCAGCTCTGTCAGAGGAAAACCAAAAAAATCCTGAATTTCCGACATCCTTAAAACATCCTTCTGTGTGGCAGCGAGCTTTCTAAGTGCGACTAACTGCTGATCGAATTTCTTTTCACTGTCCATTTCCTTCTCTGCAGCCTTCTTCGCCCCCTTTGATCCATCCTTCGTGCTGCTTTTCGTTGCTTTCTTTTTCCTTCCCTTTTCTTCCAAAGCAGCTTCACCAGCTTTCTTTTTCTCTGTTGCCATTTTGTTCCTTCCTTTCCTATATGTATATGTATGTTTTAGGGCAATGTCATTTCGTTTAGCCATAATGTAGCTATAGTAAGCATTACTTCCGTTCGAAATTCTTAACTAAATGACATTGTGTTTTAGGGAACGGCAAAAACAATTTGTCGTTCACTATATTAACCATCTTTCAAAGAAATATGCAGATTTCCCGGATTCTGCCACTTTTTCTTCTCTTTTACCAGCTTTTGAAGCTCATTCAGATCAGTAAGTCCCCGCATCCGGTTCTCTATACTATATTCCTTGATCTTATAGATCAGTTCTATGAACGCTTTTTCCCTTTCCTCTAAGCTCATGTCCATTTCATAATCCGTCTGGAACATATCCGCCACGATTTTCTGAGTGTCTGCTTCCTCGAACTGCCCCACGATCTTCGCCGGAATCAGTTCTCCTTCCTCCAGCTGCTGATATAAAAGCCCGGCGACTTCCCTGTATACCTCTACAAAAAAATCCTTTGGCGAAACAGCTTCCTTTACCTGTGCAAATATGTTCGGATTTGCGATCAGCTCCGATAAAAAAAGCTGATAGGAATAGGTAATCCCCTTTTCCTCCTTTTTCTTTCTTTCCGTACGGCGTTCCAGGGGTTCTTCATAATTCTCTGTATAGCTGTTTCCATAGCGGATGACCAGATTCTTTAAATCCTCCTTCGGGATTCCATGCTCTGCGGCAATCGCCTCTAAATAACTGTCTCTTTCCACTTTATCCCGAAATACCAAAAGCTTTTTCGCAGTTTCATGGATGAATTTCGTTTTTTGGGCAGGATCCGAAAGATTGAACGCATCCTTTAGCACTGTAATCTCAAAAAAGAAACTGTTTACCGCCGAGGAGAGCCTTTCTTCAAATGCCTCCGTCCCCTCTGCCTTTATAAATTCATCCGGATCCTTATGCGGATTCAAGGATACGACCTTCCCACTGAGTCCTGCCCTTCTGAGAATTGGAATGGCACGGAGAGCCGCCTTTCTTCCTGCTTCATCACTATCATAGATCAAAAGCACCTCCTCTACATACCGCTTGATGATATTCGCCTGATATTCTGTAAACGCAGTTCCCAAAGAAGCAACTGCATTCGTAAAGCCTGCCTGATGCATGGCAATGACATCCATATATCCTTCACAGAGAATAAATGCCTTTTTGCGCCCTTTTTTCGCATAGTTCAGTCCATACAGATTCCTTCCCTTATCAAAAACCTTTGTTTCCGGCGAATTTAGATACTTTGGCTTTGCATCTCCCATCACTCTCCCGCCAAAGCCAATCACATGGTTACTGATATCCATGATTGGGAACATCACCCGGTTCAAGAATTTATCATATGCCCCACGTTCGTCCATCTTAAAAAGTCCGGTCTCCTTTAAAAGCGTATCGGAATACCCTTCCTTCTTTAAATATCCATAGAGCTCCACTCCACCGGAGCCTGCGAACCCCAGGCCAAAATGACGAATGGTTTCTTCGGAAAGACCTCTGGATTTCAAATAATCATATCCATATTTCCCATGCTCCGATTTTAATAAAGCATAATAAAACTTTGCAGCCTTCGTATTGATTTCTATGATCGCAGCCCGGATACTTTCCCTTTTCTTCTGCTCCTCACTCATTTCGCCCCCGGAAATCGCAATCCCATTCCGGTCTGCCAAAAACTTCACTGCCTCCGTAAAGGAATAGTGCTCATATTCCATGATAAAGGTAAACACATTCCCGCCCACTCCGCATCCAAAGCATTTGTACAGCTGGTGGGAAGGGTTTACGTTAAAAGACGGCGTGTTCTCGCTGTGAAAAGGACAAAGCCCCATATAGGTACTGCCGGTACGTCTTAATCTTACGTAGCTGCCGATCACGTCCACGATATCGCTGCGTGAACGGACCTCCTCTATCATTTCTGATGAATACCACGGCACGACCGATTCCTCCCATTTCCGTTTCTATATGCAGACAAGCACTCTATATATTATATACTGTAAAAATCAGAAATTTCCTTTTTTTATTTCTTATCTGTGTTCGATCCCTGATACGCCCCAGGACTTCGGAATCATGATATCCTTATAAAGATTCACCGCATACCGGTCGCTCATGCAGGCAATGAAGTCACACACCACCCTTCTTTCCGGCTCCCCTTCTTCTAAAAGCTTTTTAAACTCCCCCTGCAATGCATCCAGATGATTTATGTAATATTCATATAGTGCGTTAATGATATGGTCCACCTTTTTCTCTTCGCCCTTAGCCACAGGATTCGTATAAACGGTAGCGAACAGAAATTTTCTAAGCTCATACATGGCATTCTGCACCTCCCCGGACATGCAGATATCATTTTTCCCTTCGCTGTTTCGCACAATATCATGCACCAGCGTATTCAGTCTCATATTCGTACTGTTCCCCAGGATATCCGTAAGCTCCGAAGGAATATCCTCCTCTTTGATGATCCCCGCACGTATGGAATCATCAATATCAGAATTTACATAGGCAATCTTATCCGACAGTCTCACGATCTTCCCCTCTAATGTCGCAGGCGTGCACTTCGTCTGGTGATTCAGGATTCCATCCCTCACTTCTTTCGTAAGATTTAATCCCGTTCCGTCCTTTTCCAGCCGCTCCACCACCCGGACGCTCTGCTCATTGTGATGAAAACCGCCGGCATCCTCCATCAGCTTGTGTAAAGCCCGCTCTCCGGCATGGCCATATGGTGTATGCCCTAAATCATGTCCCAGCGCAATCGCCTCCGTCAGATCCTCATTTAGCCTCAGCGCCCTGGCAATCGTCCTGGCATTCTGCGCCACCTCTAACGTATGCGTCAGACGGGTTCTGTAGTGGTCTCCTTCCGGTGCCAGAAAAACCTGTGTCTTCTGTTTCAACCTGCGAAATGCCTTACAGTGGATGATCCGGTCCCTGTCCCTCTGAAAATCCGTACGGATATCACACTGCTCCTCCTCCCTGTCACGTCCGAGACTTCTGTCCGCATAGGTCGCAAATTTGCTCAGAATCTCATGCTCTCTCTTTTCCTGCTCCTCCCGCAGGTTTTTTTTCTCCATATCCATGCCCCCTTCCAGCACAGCTCCCTAAACCATACTTCCCAAATAATAAAATCCCTTCCCCTCCTCCAGGCGGACAGAGACGAGCTTTCCAATGAGGGATTTTTCCCCTTTAAAATGCACCAGATGGTTCCCGCTCGTTCTTCCTGTCACGAAGGCAGCATCCTGTTTATTTTCCTCCTCCACTAAAACCTCCACAGTCCTTCCTACCAGGGCTTCTGTTTTTTCCGCGGAAATCCTCTGCACCAGAGCGAGAAGCCTGTCGAACCGCTCCTTCGCGACCTCCTCCGGTACCTGCTCCTCGAAGGAAGCAGCCGGCGTTCCCGTTCTTTTACTGTAGAGAAAGGTAAACGCACTGTCATACCGAACCCGCTCCACCACATCCAGGGTTTCTTTGAAATCCTCCTCTGTCTCTCCCGGAAAGCCCACGATGATATCCGTACTCAGCGTAATATCAGGAACCGCTCTCCGAATCATTTCGACCAGATGCAGATAGCTTTCCTGCGTATAATGTCTGTTCATCCTTTCAAGGAGTCTGC
>JAFVAA010000418.1 GCA_017476305.1 Lachnospiraceae bacterium | reverse complement strand
GTCGGTTTCATAAGCGGCAAAGTGATCTGGAAGAATGTCCTGTATTCATTTGCTCCATCAATTCTGGCAGAATCCATCAGCTCCTCCGGTATACTATTCTGAATATACGTTCGGAGGATGATGACATTCATCGTCGTCACGCACATTGGAAGAATGAGTACCCATAAGCTGTCCTTTAAGTTGTATACCGATGTGAAAATGATATAGTTGGATAACTGTCCACCATTAAACAGCATCGGAATCAATAAATAAAGCGATAAAAACTTCCTTAATCTGAATTCCGGTCTGCTCAGGGAATACGCAAGCATACTCATAAATAAAAGTCCTACGAACGTACCTGCCACCGTGACCAAAATCGTAACACCATAAGATACCGCAAGCTGCTTTCCATAGCGAAGCACAGAGCTCATACCGCTCGTCGACCACTTACTCGGAAAATAGGAAAATCCCTCCTTCACCAGAGAATTCTCATCCGCAAAAGCAGAAACGATAATCAATATGATCGGCAATGCGCAAAAGGCTGTATACAAAAACAGGCAAATACCCAGAATATGCTGTCCGACTCCCTTCTGATCCGCCGCAAGACCGGAATATTCTAAATCCTTATTTTTTTTACTCATACCTACCCTCCTTTTGTCACATACTTTTCTATTTCGGATCCTATCCGAAACGACTGCTTTAAGCTTGTAGAAGCCAAGCCGCTAGAACAGTGCATTTTCCGGCTGCAGCTTCTTTACGGTCCAATTCGCGAACAGCATCAGAAGAAGACCGATGACTGCCTGGAAGAACGTCGTCGCAGCGGTAAAGCCGAAATTACTGCTCTTTGTAATAGCATGTAACACATAGGAATCAATAACCTGCGTAGTAGGATACAGAATACCGGTATCTCTCGTTACCTGATAGAACAGACCGGTATCAGATCTCATGATGTTACCTACAGAAAGCAAAAGCATAACCGTAGTCATCGGAACCAATGCCGGAAGTGTCACGTATTTTATTTGCTGCCACTTGTTCGCCCCGTCAATCTGAGCCGCCTCATAAAGAGAACTGTCAATACCTGAAAGCACAGACATATAAAGCACTGCTCCATATCCTACACTGTTCCACATCTTAACAATCGTAAGAATCGTCCGCCAATGGGTGGCGTCTGTATAAAATCTTACGCTTCCGCCCATCATTCTGGAAATGATACCTGTATCCGCACTTAAATATGCAAATACGATGAACTGTACTGCTGCATAGGAAATGAATACAGGAATGATCATGATCGTATGCATGATTTTTCCCAGTCTTTTAAATACATACTGATCGATCGCAATCGCCAGAACAATATTAAGTACCGTTCCGAGTGCCGTAAAGATCACATAATAAAGCAGTGTATTTTTCGTAATGCGGATAAAATCTGCCTTTGACTGAATCAGATATTTAAAATTATCCAATCCACACCACGGGCTGCCATACAATCCCATCTTGTAATCATACTTTTTAAAAGCAAGCACCAGACCAGACATGGGAATATAATTAAAAAGCAATAATATAATCACTGCCGGAAGTGCCAAAAGTACGTAGGCCCTGTTTCTCCATGTGTTATGTAGAAACTCTTTCATATACCTTTTTTCCTCCTTTCTTTAAAAATTCCCTCATTTGCAACTCCTATTATAAAATAACGGCAGAAATTTGTCAATATAATGCACAAAATATAATAAATCTATCCTTATTTTTTTATCAAATATCACAATAATCGGAAACGCAACCGGTTTCGCAGTATCACTTATTCACAAATATTTCTTCTGTAAACTATGCAATTTTAACAATTTGGGATTTTTTCCTGATTCGTCGACTGTATGTACCTGGCAGGCAATTCAAAAAAGTGCAGCCGCTTCCGCCATAGTGATTTTCAACAATTTTGACGAAAATACGCTGCACTTTTTACTGATATTCTATAATCCTAACGCCTTTTCCACTTCCTTCTGCATGTCTCCCGTTTCGCACACCGTATCATGAAGTACCGGTGCGGTTCGGATTTCTTCGATCGCATTTGGAATCCTGGTTCCTGATGTACTGCTAAGCTCATCGATAAGTTCGAAATCCTCCATCTTCGAAAAGCCCTCATCAATCGCAGTCATCACACTCGTCGCAAACTTGTACGGGCTTGCCGTAGAAACAATGACCGTCTTCGTATCATCCCCTGTTGCCTCTTTATAATCCCTGTAAACCGCAGATGCGACTGCAGTATGCGTATCCATCACATAGCCGGTCTTTTCATAGACCCGTCTGATCTCCAAGGCACACTTTTCCTGCTCCGCATAACCACCTGCGAAATCCGTCATCCTCTTTTTCATCTCATCGGTAATTGTATACTTTCCTTTGGAAGAAAGTGCCTCCATCAGCTCTTTTGTCTTTCCGGCATCTTCTCCCGCAATCCGGTAGATCAGTCTTTCCAGATTACTCGAAATCAAGATATCCATAGATGGGGATGTCGTCAAAATAAACTCCCTGTTCTTATCATAGACGCCTGTCTCAAAGAAGTCAAAAAGCACTTTATTTTCATTGGAAGCGCAGATGAGCTTTCCTACCGGAAGTCCCATATTTTTTGCATAATAAGCTGCTAAAATGTTACCAAAATTTCCGGTCGGCACTACAAAATTCAAAAGTTCTCCATCCGCGATCTTTCCAGTCCCTAAGAGTCTGGTATAGGCATAAACATAGTAAACGACCTGCGGCACCAGACGGCCTATATTTATGGAGTTGGCGGAAGAAAACTGATATCCCTTTTCGTTCATCCGCTTTTCAAGCTCTTTGTTTCCAAACATTGCCTTTACGCCGCTCTGTGCATCATCAAAATTTCCTGTGATCCCGATGACCTTCGTATTTTTTCCCTTCTGAGTCACCATTTGACGTTCCTGGATTTTACTGACACCATTTTTGGGATAGAAAACGATGATGCTTGTCCCTTCCACATCTGCAAAACCGGCAAGCGCAGCCTTTCCCGTATCTCCGGAGGTAGCAGTCAGAATCACGATCTCATTGCTGATATGATTTTTCTTTGCCGATGTAGTGAGAAGATGCGGCAAAATGGAAAGTGCCATATCCTTAAAAGCAATCGTCGCGCCATGAAACAGCTCCAAATAGAATCTGCCATCCTTTTCCACAAGGGGCGCGATCTCCTCCGTATCAAATTTATCATCATATGCTTTCTCAATACAGTTTTTCAGTTCCTCTTCCGAAAAATCTGTCAAAAACTGCTTCATTACAGAATAAGCCACTTCCTGATAGGACATTTTAGAAAGCTCTGTAAGGGAACAGTCAAGCTTTGGGATCGCATTTGGTACAAAAAGCCCGCCATCCTCTGCCAGTCCTTTTAAAATCGCCTCGGAAGCACGCACAGGCTGTCCGCCGCCCCTGGTGCTCTGATATGTTATTTCCATATTTCTTCCTCCCTGTATTGCCAAATCTTTTTTTGCTCTCTAACGAAAAACATTTTGATTATACTATACGAATCATTTATTTTCAAGCATTTCCCATCTGAGTTTACGAAATATCCCCGGCTGTAAGCAGATCTCCGCTGCAAAATATACATTTTCTTCAAAATCCTCAAAAATGTTTACAGTGCATACATTCTTCCGCTCTCCCGTTTCGACATCTACAAGGGCCTTTACAGGTTTCTTCGTATACAGCTTTACACGGGCAGGACGCAGATCGCCTTTTACATAGCGGTACAGAATCATACTTCCGGACTCATAAGGAAACATCGAAAAATTACTGCCGGAGGCATACGTCTCCGGACATAAAATGCGTCTGAACACATCTGCAGCCATAGGAGGAAGCCTGTAAATATCTGCATAGTTATCAGGAACTGCCATGATATAAAGCCTTCCCCTTCCATAAGCACTCCTCAGGAAAAGTGGTGCGTGATAATCTCCGTCCCCGCCATTTAAAAGCGACCAGGAGGCATTATTTCCATGCACGATCTCCGGAAAAAGCACAGGCTCCCTGTGTTCTGTATATCCTGCCTCATCCCCTGTTACCTGATATCTGGTAACTGCCAGTTTCCTGTTCGTGACTTCTGCCTCTGTCACGCCGGCTTTTCTTAGACCCTCTCCGATTTTCCGAAATAATCCTGTCGTGATGATTGCATCCGAACCGTTTTCTATGAATTTCACTAACTTTTCCGTGATATGCTCATCTGCTGCAGCACTTTCCGTAAGAAAGACACGCTCTGCCTGCTCCGGCCATTCCGGTACGGGCTCCACGGGAATCCCTAACATTCCCAGACGCATTTCCAGATGATTTTCCCCATTGGATGCAAACGGAACATAGGTCGGAACTCCTGCCGGTCTGCCGATACCGTCGATCAGTCCGTCTATCCTTTCAAACTGCAGTCCCAGGGGAGCCGTAAACGGATTTCCAATCAGATCGGACCACTGAAAATGCATTAATTCTTTTGCCTGTGCAAAGGCTGTAAGATATGCCTGCTCCAAATATCTGTCGATTGAAAAACACTGATACGTGTCGAACCATCCGCCGCCATTTCTTCCCTGCCACGCATTCTCCATATACCTCACCAGGGCGTAGCTTAAATACTCCGGCAGATGCTGGTCCGTACAGGAGGGACTTCTCGTTTCCGTTCCAATAAAGGTCGCATCAAAGATCTCCCTTTGTTCATCCGGCAGATACCCTGTAAAATGATAGGATTCCCTCCAGTTCGGATATTTGATCACCATCCGGACATCCGAATTCACTGCCCTGGCCGGTCTTACGATCAGGTTTTCCGAAACATCCTTCATAAGCTCCCTTCGAAACGTAACCCAGTCACGGTCCCCTTTTTCTTTTATGCATCGCTCACAGGTACAGTTCGTAAAGTAAAAATCATCTAAAATCACCTCATCGAAAAGCCCTGCCGTATATTCCGATATCCGTTTGATCCGTTCGCGCATAGCCGGATCGGTATAGCAGAACGTGCCAAACAGTCTCTGCTTTCCAGCCTCTGCTCCGTCAAAATCATCAATCGTAGTCGTAATCCCCCCGGAGACCTCTACTCCTTTGCCTTCCAGAAATCCTTTGATTCGTTTTATCTGCTCCTCCTCCACGTCGCAGTCCCAACGATGGGTTTCCAGATAGACCTTATCCAGTCCAATATACTTTTCTAAAAAACCATATTCCGCGGACAGCTTCTCCTCCGTAAACGAAGCCGCCACCTGCGCCGGAATATATACTACCGTTTTAATATTTTTAAAATGTCCGTTTTTCTTTTCATTTTCCATAGCAGACCTCCTTCTACATGTAAAGTTCCATACGCCCCCAGCACCCATGCCAACCGGAATATGGTTTTACTGTATCATAAAGCCTGTAAAATAGCAATGAAAAACGAGAAATCCTTTTTACTTAAAAAACTCATGGCAGCCATAGCGGAACAGCCTCGTAAGCGCACGGTCGAACCATCTGGCACTGTAGCTGTTCGCATAGGCGCGCTCCATAAAATACAGTGCCCCCTCCGACGGATCATTTCCATGCAGTGCCAGGGACACGGCTTTCTTCGTCCCTTTGGAAACAGTGACAGAATAATATCTCCCATCAGAAATTGGAGAAAACTGATATCTGGATCCACTGTGGGAAAAGACCACTCCTTTGATCGTAGACGGAAATTGCCTGCTTTTTACCCGGTTCAAAATCACGTTCGCTACAAGGACTCTTCCGTGAATGGTTTCTCCACCGGCCTCTGCCTCCACAATGCGCTCCAAAATTTTCCTGTCTTCACTCCCTGCACTGACACCACAGCATGCCAGTATTTCTTTACGCCTTTTTTCCTCAGCCCTTCTCCTCTTTTCTGCCAATCTCTTTTTCCTGAGGATTCTTTTCTCCTCTTTTTCCTCTTTCACGCGCAAAGTATAATGCTCCTCTAAGCAGCTGATCTTTTCCTCGACCTCCTTACTCTGCTCTCCCGTTTCCTCTTTATAGATTGGATTTGGCAAAAGCGTCACCTCCTTGCCCGCATGATCCGCATTTACCTCCACAGACAGGAACCTTTGTGTCGGTGCCTGCACGATTGCAACTGCCTTTTGCGAAGCTCCAAAGAGAATCCCTGTGGTCGTCAAAGTAAGAAGTACACCTTTTTGTATTCTATTCATAGTGCTCACACAACCCTCTTTCCCTGCCAGGGCTCAATCAAAAAACGTCTGCCCCTGCATAATGATAATTTTGATTTTTCACAGCAAACAAAAGAAGACCTGATGCTTCATTTGTTTCCTATATATTACAAATCTATTACAAAGTATATGGCATAATTTACCAAATATTCATTTATTCCTTTTTTTCATAACACGCAGTCCGACATTTCCCGACATACCGTATTCCTTTTTTGCTTCCTTCGACCTTTTCTCCCAGACCGGCTCGCATCCGTCCATATCCGGCTGTTACAAAATTATAAAAAAGTTAAAATACTTTTTCACTATTTTTTACTAAATCATGTGAAAATATGCTATACTATAGGGAACGTCAAAAATGTTCTCTATAATAACAGCAAATAACAGCACGAATAGAAACGAGGAGGAAAAATGGCAAAAACCGGTGTTTTTCAGGCAAAAAAAAAGGACGGCAAGGTTTATTACCGCTCCTCCATTACCTATCGCTCGAAGCATATCAGTTTGGGAAGCTTCGATACGGAAGCAGAAGCACATCATGTATATTTAGAAGCCAAAACACTTATAGATTCAAAAAAAAAGCTGCTTCCGGAGGATTATGATACTGCAAAGAACCCCTTTCTT
>JAFVAA010000417.1 GCA_017476305.1 Lachnospiraceae bacterium | reverse complement strand
TAACCGGAGAAATCGAGCCGACAAAGGGATAGATAAGCATTACACCGGGACAGCGTCTGTCCTTTTTAAAGCAGGATCATTTCCAGTATGACAGTTATTCTGTCCTTGATATCGTAATCATGGGAAATGAACATCTTTACCAGAACATGAAGGAAAAGGATGGAATCTATGAGAAATAGGATTTTTCCTAAGAGGATGGAATCAAAGCAAGCGAACTGGAGGCTGAGTTTGCAGAATTAAACGGCTGGGAAGCCGAATCCGATGCTGCCACCCTTTTAAACGGGCTGGGCATCCAGACAGAGCTTCACGATAAACAGATGAGCGAGCTGCCGGCATCAGATAAGGTAAAAGTCCTGTTAGCACAGGCTCTTTTCGGAAATCCGGATATCCTTTTGCTCGACGAGCCTACGAACCATTTGGACCTGGATGCCATCCGCTGGTTGGAAGAATTTTTGATCGAATTTGACAATACCGTGATCGTGGTTTCCCATGACCGCTATTTCTTAAATAAGGTATGTACACATATCGCTGATATTGACTATGCAAAGATTCAGCTCTATGCCGGAAACTATGATTTCTGGTATGAATCCAGCCAGCTCATTATCAGGCAGATGAAGGAAGCCAATAAAAAGAAAGAGGAAAAAATCAAAGAATTAAAGGAATTCATCCAGAGATTCAGTGCCAATGCTTCCAAATCAAAACAGGCGACCTCCCGCAAAAAAGCATTGGAAAAGATCGAACTGGAGGATATCCGGCCATCCAGCAGAAAATATCCATATATAGATTTCCGTCCGGAAAGGGAAATCGGAAACGAGGTTTTAACGGTGGAACACTTGTCAAAGACGATCGACGGAGTGAAGGTTTTAGATGATATCTCCTTTATTTTGAACCGGGAGGACAAAGTGGCATTTGTCGGAAGTAATACAATTGCTACTACTACCCTCTTCCAGATTCTTGCAGGGGAGATGGAACCGGATGAGGGTTCCTACAAATGGGGCGTTACCACCAGCCAGTCCTATTTTCCAAAGGATAATACCGGACTTTTCTCCGGAAATGAAACCATCGTGGACTTTTTAATGCCTTTTTCCCCGGAAAAGGATCCTACTTATGTTCGTGGTTTCCTGGGGAGGATGCTGTTTCCCGGAGAGGATGGGATAAAAAAGGTCAACGTCCTCTCGGGAGGGGAGCGCGTCCGCGTCATGCTGTCAAAAATGATGATCTTAGCCTCCAATGTTCTGATCATTGACGAACCAACGGCACATCTGGATATGGAATCCATTACCGCTTTAAATAACGGACTCATAAAATTCCCCGGAGTGATTTTATTTACCTCCCAGGATCATCAGTTCATACAGACGATCGCCAACCGGATCATGGAGATTACGCCGGGCGGTCTGATTGATAAGATTTCTACCTATGATGAATATCTGGACAGCGATGAAATGGCACGTAAGAGACAGATTTTATCTGTGCAGACAGAAAGTGATGACTAAAAAGCAAAAAAATTTCCAAGCGATAGAACAAAACTTGGAAATTCTATAGTTTGCTTCGAAAGAACGCATGGATCATGCGTTCTTTTTTGTTAAAATTCATTCTGCATGGATTTGTAGTAGGTTTCACCCATAGAAAGCCTCTTCATAAAATCTTCCTTTTTCAGCGGCTTATCAAATAAAAATCCCTGCACGACAGGACACTGTACCTCGCGCAAAAAAGCTGCCTGCTCTGCCGTTTCCACACCCTCTGCAATTGCTTCCTTTTCTAAATCCAAAATCATATTTACGACATTTTTTACAATAATCTCATCGCTCTTATCTTCCTTCCCCAGATTATCGATAAAAGTTTTATCCAATTTAATAATATCCACGTCTAAATCCTTTAAAAGACCAAGAGAAGAATAACCGGAGCCAAAATCATCCAGGGAGGTGTAAATTCCATATTCCTTTAACTGCTTTACTACCAGTGCCAGGGTTTCGAAATCCTCATACCCTGTAGTCTCTGTAAGCTCTACCTCTAAATACTTCCCTTCGATATCAAATACCTGCATAATGGCAATCAGACCCTCGACAAAATTCGGATTCCTCAGATGCAGCTTAGAAAAGTTGACAGATACCCGAACCGGCTCAATTCCCGCTGCAAGCCAGTTACTGATATCCTCGCACACACTTGCGAACATATAAAAATCCAG
>JAFVAA010000416.1 GCA_017476305.1 Lachnospiraceae bacterium | reverse complement strand
CAATGTCCAGTTTTTCCAGGACTTCATCTGACCATTCTCTTTTCGGTACATCTAAAAGCTGCATACCGGAGGCATCGGAAACCTCTGTAGCGAATTCGCCGGTCAGGATATAGCGGACATAATCCTTTGGAAGCAGGATGTGCTTGCATTTTGCATAATTTTCCGGTTCATGGTTACGAACCCATAAAATTTTAGAAGCGGTAAAGCCTGTCAGGGCCGGATTTGCCGTAATCTCAATCAGGCGCTCTTTACCGATCTTTTCTGTAATTTCTTCACACTCCTTTTCTGTACGCTGGTCGCACCAGATGATGGAAGGGCGGATGACTTCCCCGGCTTCATCAAGCATGACGAGCCCGTGCATCTGTCCGGAGATTCCAAGTCCTTTGATATCGTCTCCATTTACACCGGAATCCTTGATGACTTTTGTGATGGTCTCTAAAGCAGCATCTCTCCAATCCTCCGGTTTCTGCTCAGCCCATCCGTTTTTCGGTGTGTAGAGCGGATAGTCCTTTCCTGCAGATGCAATGACCTCACCGTTTTCGTCAAAAAGAACGGTTTTCGTGGATGAGGTCCCTAAATCAATTCCAATTAAGTAATTCATACCAATTCTCCTTTATATATTGAATACTTTGTAACGATATCAGGGGCAATGGCGCGGCTGCCATCACCCCTGTTTCTTACGTTCAGTACGAAACTATCCCCAAGGATTTTCCGTCTTATAGAGAACTCCCTTTGGCTGGTTGTAGCCGATTTCATCTACATCCACTCCGATGTATTTGAATACCTCGTATAATTCCTTTCCAAAGTGACCGAATGCCACGGCACCATGATGTGGGAAGTTTCCTTCAATCAGTACATGACGGTAGAAGCGTCCCATCTCCGGAATGGCAAAAATTCCGATAGAACCAAAGGAACGGGTTGCGACGGGAAGTACCTCGCCCTGCGCGATATAGGCGCGGAGCTTTGCATCTGCCGTACTCTGCAGACGGAAAAATGTGATATCTCCCGGAGCAATATCTCCCTCTAAGGTTCCGTTCGTTACCTCGATCGGAAGGGAACGTGCCATGATCCTCTGATACTTCATTTCACAGAAAGCAAGCTTGTTTGAGCAGGTATTTCCGCAGTGGAAGCCCATAAAGGTGTCGTGCAGGGTATAATCAAATTTACCCTTGATATCTTCCTCGTAGATATCCGGTGTTACGGTGTTGTTAATATCGAGGAGGGTCACTGCATCCTCACTGACTACGGAACCGATGAATTCACTCAGTGCCCCGTAGATATCTACTTCACAGGATACCGGAATCCCTCTTTTGGTGAGACGGCTGTTTACATAGCATGGTACGAAGCCGAACTGTGTCTGGAATGCCGGCCAGCATTTTCCGGCAATGGCAACATATTCTCTGTAGCCCTTATGTCCTTCGATCCAGTCTAAGAGCGTCAGCTCATACTGTGCAAGCTTCTCTAAAATCTCCGGTTTCTTATTTCCTGCACCAAGCTCTTCCTCCATATCCTTTACGACATCCGGAATACGGGAATCGCCTGCATGGTTATTAAATGATTCGAACAGGTCAAGTTCAGAGTTTTCTTCGATCTCTACGCCTAAATTGTAAAGCTGTTTGATTGGTGCATTACATGCTAAGAAGTTTAACGGACGAGGACCAAAGCTGATGATCTTTAGATGATTCAGTGCTACGACTGCACGGGCAATCGGTACGAAATCATGAATCATGTCAGCACATTCCTCAGCACTTCCTACCGGATATTCCGGAATGTATGCCTTGATATTCCGGAGCTTTAGGTTATAGCTGGCGTTTAGCATACCGCAGTAAGCATCTCCGCGCCCTTCAATCAGACCGTCATTTTTGGAGGTTTCCTCTGCTGCAGCGACGAACATCCTCGGACCGTCAAAGTGTTTTGCGAGGAGTGTTTCAGAAATTTCAGGACCGAAGTTTCCGAGATATACACAAAGGGCATTACATCCTGCCTTTTTGATATCCTCCAGAGCCTGTACCATATGTATTTCGCTTTCTACGATACATACGGGACATTCATAGATGTCCGTGGCATCATACTTGTCCGTGTAGGCTTTTACTAAATTTTTTCTGCGGTCTACAGAAAGAGATTCCGGGAAACAGTCTCTGCTGACTGCCACGATACCGATTTTGATTTTTGGCATGTTTTCCATAATTCTTATCCATCCTTTCAAAGTTTTTATAGTACAGGAAACACTTTGTTTATGTGTTTCCTGCAAATTTTTACAGATAAGTGTATTTTATTATATTTTCATGCTCTTTGCAATAAGAAAGCACATGAAAAAATCTTGAAAAATACCCTAAAAATTCCACTATTTTATTCGATACCGTTTAAGTCAAAGAAACTGATTTCCTCCTTTAACTGGTCTGCAATCTCCTGCAGGCTCTTTGCGCTGTCCGCAATGATGCTGAAGGTAGCATTCAATTCCTCCATAGAAGCATTTGTTTCCTGTGTAGAAGCTGCATTCTGCTCAGAAATCGCAGACAGATCTTCGATGATACTGGAGAGATTGTCTTTTGCGGTATTCATCATCGTGGTTTTGGTTTCCGTATCCTTTGTGGAATTTTGTACCTTTGCAGCATTTTCAGAGAGGACATTCATATCCTGCTTGGCTTCCGTAATCTTTTCAGACTGCGCTTTGAATTTTTCCACTAAGGTATCGACAGAGTTTACAGAGTTCGTAGAATCATCTACCAGTTTTTTGGTAATACCTGCAATCTTACCTGCTGCGTCATTTGACTGTGCTGCCAGATGGGAAATTTCGGTGGCAACGACTGCAAAGCCCTTTCCGGCTTCTCCTGCCCTTGCCGCTTCGATGGAAGCATTCAGGGAAAGTAGATTTGTCTATGTGGAAATATCTGCGATAATATCAGTTGCATGAGAAATTGCTTCGGAAGCCTCTTCCGCAGAGAAGGAAAGATCGTCACCGGATGCTTTGATACTATTGGATAAGGTAATCGTGGTGCCGATAATGTTCGTTAAGTT
>JAFVAA010000415.1 GCA_017476305.1 Lachnospiraceae bacterium | reverse complement strand
CTTCACATCACTTTCAAACTCTTTTCCATGACCAAAGAAAAACGCATGCTCCACACGATGATTTGACTCACAGAAAATCAGTCCTTCCTCCTCGATTGCTTTCTTTAACTCCCCCAGAACATCTCTCTGCATGGCTTTCTTCTTTACGGTCCACTCGCTGATTTCCGAATCATACATCTGAAATCCGTCGTGATGCTCCGCTACCGGCATCACGTATCTCGCTCCCGCTTTTTTAAAGAGCCTTACCCACTCCTTCGGATCAAAGTCCGGTGCCGTAAACATCGGAATAAAGTCCTTATATCCGAATTTCGTATGCTCCCCGAAGGTCTTTCTGTGATGCTCCCACTCCTCCATATCCTGTATGTACATATTTCTCGAATACCACTCATTCCGAAATGCCGGGATGCTAAAAAGCCCCCAGTGGATAAAAATGCCGAACTTCGCATTTTTAAACCACTTTGGCACCTCATAATCCGAAAAACTGAGCCAGTCCGGCTGATACGGTCCCTTTGCAATCACATCTTCCGCGATTTTGATATATTTTTCCTGTACTGTCATAATCCCGTCCTCTCTTTCCATTCCAAAATTCTAATATTCTATACTATTTACCCAACTGCATAGTGGCAGGAAACTTAACCGATAGAATGCTTTTCCACCCTGATGAGATCCAAATATTCCGGCACCTCACTAAACCGCACCTGAATCCTCTGCTTCGGATGTGGGCAGCTCTCCATCTCTTTTCCCCACTCGTCAAGCATTTTCTCCACCGTTACCGAAACATTTCTGCCATCCGGTTTCATCACCTCTACCGTATCGCCCACAGAAAACTTATTTCTCTGCTCCATCCACACAAAACCGTTTTCCCCTGCATCTCCCACCAGTCCTAAATATACATACTTCTGCACATAAGTATTATTATCATAAATCTGTGATTCATGTGTGGTCGGTCCATAGAAAAATCCCGTCGTATACTGTCTGTACGTACATTTCGAAATCTCGTCCATATAGTACGCTTTTTTCGATTCATAAAGCTCCGGTGAAGAAAAATAGTCATCAATCGCCATCCGGTAGGTTCTCGCCACATCTGCCACATAAAGTGCTGTTTTCATACGCCCCTCGATTTTAAAGCTGTCAATCCCCGCATCAATCAGATCCGGCATATGCTCAATCATGCACAGATCCTTCGAATTAAAGATATACGTCCCTCTTTCATTCTCCTCGACCGGCAGATACTCGCCGGGACGGCTCTCCTCCACCACATAGTATTTCCAGCGGCAGGGATGGGTACAGGCTCCTAAATTCGCATCCCTTCCCGTAAAATAATTACTAAGAAGACACCTTCCCGAATAGGAAATGCACATTGCCCCGTGAATAAACGTCTCTATCTCTAAATCTGCCGGAACCCTCTCCCTGATTTCTTTTATCTCCCCGATAGAAAGCTCTCTTCCGGATACCACTCTTTTGGCACCCTGCTTCTGCCAGAACAGATACGTTCCGTAGTTTACATTATTGCTCTGTGTACTGATATGAATATCGATCTCCGGACAGACCTCTCTTGCAATCATAAAAACACCCGGATCTGATATAATCAGTGCATCCGGTCTTATTTCCTTTAATTCCAAAAAGTAATTTCTGACTCCCTCTAAATCTCTGTTATGCGCAGTAATGTTTGCCGTCACATGCACCCGTTTTCCATGTTCATGTGCAAACTGAATCCCCTCTGCCATATCCTCCATGGAAAAATTCTTCGCCTTCGCCCGAAGTCCGTACATTTCCCCGCCAATATAAACTGCATCTGCACCATAGGTCACTGCCACCTTTAAAACCTCTAGGCTGCTTGCAGGTACCAGTAACTCCGGCTTTCCATTCTCTAACATCTTAACTCCCCTTAATTCCTACTGTTTTAATCTATTTTCTTCGCCAGTTCCCGTTCGAAATTCTTAACTAAATAACATTGGTTCACTAAAGGTAGTAAGTGCCACTCCATCCCCCACCGGCAAAATCACCGTATTCCACCCCTCCGTATGGGTAAGCGTATATAAAAAGCTTCGCATCCTCTTATGAATCGTCCGGTCTCTCTTCGTAATCGCATAGCGCGATTCCAAAACATCCCCGTTCTGCAGCACATTGTCCGTCACCAACATCCCATCCTCCGATAACATCTCTAAAATCGGACGTAAAAAACTCTCATACTGCCCCTTCGCCGCATCCATAAAAATAAAATCATACTTCTTTTTTTCGGAAACCAGACGTTTCAGGACGATCTCTGCGTCCTCCTCATACAGGCAGACTCTGTCTCCTACCGCAAACCGTTTGAAATTCTCCCTTGCTCCCTTAATCCTAGCAGGAACCTTCTCAATCGTATCTAAGTGAGCATCCCTACCGGCATAGGAAAGCATCAGAATCCCCGAAAACCCGACAGCCGTTCCAATCTCTAAAATCCGCTCCGGTCGTTTCATCCGTATCAAAAATGCCAAAAGGGACTGCATGGACCGCCTGATGATCGGTACCTCATCTGCCAGAGCTTCTTTTTCCAATATCTTTAACTCTTCCGGAATCTGCCAGGACAGCGTATCAATAAATGTCACCAGACGTTTCTCATCCATCTAAAAACTCCGTTTCTATCTGTGCTCCCTTTAAAAGCATATCCTGCAGCTCCCGGATCAGGTTACAGTACTGTCTTTCCGCAATCATAAAATCATTCGCCAGACTATTGTTCTGCAGATCCTTGAACTGATTCTGTAATTCACTTGCTTCATGAACAGTATCAATATTCTCCGCAGTACGCACCCACAGACTTCTTCTTCTGAAATCTCCGATCCGGTTATATAGCTCCGGCTGCTCCTGCACCCTTTTTAAAAGCGTTTGATACTGATTATATGCCCTTGTCTCCGGAAGCTTTCGAATCACTTCCTCCATTAATCGTTCTACTTCACTCATACAAATCCTCTCCAGTCAATTCAAACATGCACGCTGCTCTACTCTAAAGTTCCCGGAATACTTCCGGCAGAACCATACGTCTGCTATGATTTTTTGAACCGATCACAAATGATAACCTGCCATTTCGTGACCATTCCTTACGATGCCAAACTGCTTTTTTAACAGTTTCTACTCAATCTCCATAATAATAGGCAATATCATCGGATTCCTCTTCATCTTCTTCCACAGATAATCACTTAAGCTGTCTTTGATCTCCGTCTTGATTTTTGACCAATCCGATACATTCTGATCAAGACATCTCTCTAACGCTGCATACACAATACTCTTTGCTTCATCCATCAGATATTCCGATTCCCTGACATAAACAAATCCTCTGGAAACAATATCCGGTCCCGCGAGAAGCTGATTCGTATATTTTTCCAGCGTAAGCACAATAATGATCAATCCGTTTTCCGATAAATTCTGTCTGTCTCTTAAAACAATGTTTCCGACATCGCCCACGCCCAGACCATCGACCATGATGCCCTGTGCCTGCACCTTGCCGACCAGCCCTGCACGGTTCGGACTGATTTCCAGAACATCTCCCGAAGAAAGGATAATCGTATTTTCCTTTGGAACGCCCATCTGTCTCGCAAGCTCTGCATGCGCCTTCAAATGCTGATACTCTCCATGCACCGGAATCGCGTACTGTGGTCTCGTAAGCGCATAGATGAGCTTGATCTCCTCCTGACAGGCATGTCCGGATACATGCGTATTCTGCACGATTACCTTTGCCCCTTTTCTCGTCAGCTCATTAATCACATTGGTCACAGACTTTTCATTTCCGGGAATCGGCTTCGAGCTAAAGATTACCGTATCCCCCGGCTCTATTTTTACCTTTCTGTGCAGATCTGCTGCCATCCGGGAAAGCGCTGCCATCGCCTCGCCCTGACTTCCCGTTGTGATTAACACCAGCTTCTCCGAAGGATAATTTTTCATCTGCTCCATATCAATTAAAATATTATCCGGAACATTTAAATAACCAAGCTCCGTCGCCGTCGTAATCACATTCACCATGCTCCTTCCCTCGATTACGACCTTACGCCCATGCTTTTCTGCCGAATTGATGATCTGCTGCACGCGATCCACATTCGATGCAAAGGTAGCTACGATGATACGGTTCTTTTCATTGTCTGCAAAAATATTATCAAAGGTCTTCCCTACGGAACGCTCTGACATGGTAAAGCCCGGCTTCATCACATTCGTACTGTCACACATCAAAGCGAGCACTCCCTTTTTCCCGATTTCCGCAAAGCGGGGCAGGTCGATCATCTCCCCATTCACAGGCGTATAATCCACCTTGAAATCACCGGTATGCACAATCGTTCCTACGGGACTGTAGATCGCCAATGCCGCCGCATCGGAAATACTGTGGTTCGTCCGGATGAACTCCACCTTAAAACAACCTAAGTGAACCGTCTGCCCGTAATTCACAACCTTTTCCTTGACCGGATTCGGCATCACATGCTCTTTTAACTTATTTTCAATCAAGCCCATCGTCAGCTTCGTCGCATATACCGGAACATTGATTTCCTTCAGCACGTAGGGAAGCGCACCGATATGATCCTCATGGCCATGCGTAATGACGAACGCTTTCACCTTTTCGATATTATTTTTCAGATACGTAACATCCGGAATCACCAAATCAATTCCAAGCATACTGTCTTCCGGAAAAGAAAGCCCGCAATCCACTACGATAATACTGTCTTCATATTCAAACGCCGTGATGTTCATTCCGATCTGCTCTAAACCGCCCAATTGAATGATTTTTAGTCCCTTACCAAACTCAACCTCCTGCTTTTTAGACTGTGAATAACTGCTCACTTTCTTCGTCCCCCGTCTGGACACACCCTTCACCAGGCTTCTTTTCTCCTTCTTATCGCCGCTTTCCTCACTATTTTCATTTTTCTGTGCTGTCACCCTTCTTGAAACACGTCTTCTTGGCTTCTCCTCTTTTTTTACATCGTCCTTTTCTTTACTA
Source organism: Lachnospiraceae bacterium (assembly GCA_017476305.1). Classification (GTDB taxonomy): domain Bacteria; phylum Bacillota; class Clostridia; order Lachnospirales; family Lachnospiraceae; genus Butyribacter. The sequence goes on along the minus strand of JAFVAA010000415.1, from coordinate 1,742 downwards.
ACTGCTTCTCTTTTCACAATTTCTTCCTGCCTTTCTTCATCCTCCATATTTTTCTTTTTCATGATAAAACGCATCTTGTCACAGAGACCGCATCCTGCCTCCTATAGCTTAAGCTCTACATTTTCTATCAATTCCGAAAACACCTTTGACAGTGCCTCTAATTTTTTTCCATCTTCTACCATTTCATAAATTTTTTCCTCATTCTCCTCTGTTATTTCCTGCATAATATAAGCAGTCGCTTCCTCCCCCATTCCATCGCTTACCAACAGATAATTGTCACCTGCCAGCTTTGTTTCTTCAATCACAAAAAAACGAACCTCTTCTCCATCCTCCGTTTCAAAGCAAATACTATCCGATTTTTTCTGCATACCTTCCTCCATTCTTCCATTATCCATCCTATCTCAAAATTCCCGTTCCAAATCCATCCAGCCCCATGAATCACAGGCAAATATGTGTTTCATCCACCCACAGAATTGGGGGCAGTACACGTTTCTCTGCTCCCTTTTGGCCAGCTCCCATATAGCACATCATATTATCCTATATCATCCTATAGAAAAAACAGAGTAACTATTCAGTCAGGTCTGCACATTTACAACGCAGCTACGTTGCTTTGCAGACCGTACCAAAGAAGTGAATTCAGCCATGCATCGGGTGAATTTGCATGCGAAGCTTCACCCGATGCGTAACTATTCAGGCTTGACTGAATAGTTACAAAACAGAAAACAAGCGCAAAAAAACATCCCGAATTTAAAACACCTTTAAAGTCGTCTACAGCTTTATTTTTTTGTACTCTCTAAATAATTTTTTAAGATCAGGCTGGCAGCCAGTTTATCTATATATCTCTTTCGATTTTCTTTCGCTACTCCTGCTTCGGAAAGAACGCCATCTGCCTCTGCAGTTGTTAGTCGTTCATCAAAAAACAAAATCTCCAATCCCGTTCTACGCTCTAAATTTTCTGCAAACTCACGTGTCTTTTCGCAGCGCTCCCCTTCCTCATTATTGAGCTTTTTCGGTAATCCGACCACAATCTTCTCTACCCCGTATTCCTCGATCAAAGCCTCAATACGGGCAAACGTCTGCCTTAATTTCGTTTCTCTTTCTCTTTTTATCGTCTCCAGGGGCTGTGCCGTCAAAAGCAGTTCATCACTGATGGCCACTCCAACGGTCTTCGCTCCATAATCTAAACCCATAATCCTCATAGTAATAATCCGTTCACGCTTTCTGACGCTTTCCTACCTGCTTTTACAGAAAGTTATTTTTAATATAATCCTCCAGCAACAATTCAATAATTTCATCACGCTCCACCTTACGAATCAGACTTCTCGCCCCCTTATGGCTGGTAATATAAGTCGGATCCCCTGACATTACATATCCAACGATCTGATTCACCGGATTGTACCCTTTCTCCGTAAGTGCTTCATAAATATCAGCAATCACATCCTTCACTTCAATCTCCTGATCCTTTTGCACACTAAAATACTGTGTATTATTAATCTCTTGCATAAGGCAATAACCTCCATCCTTTATCACGTACTACCTCTCTAACCTATAGTGTAATATAAGTTCTGCAAAAAAACAACTCTTTTTTTGGACATTCTTGGAAATCACCGCTATACTTTGCACAAATATGTGAACTGCTATAAGCACTGCCCCAAAAGCATTTTCCCTGCAAAAACCCGGATGTTTGACAGTTTAATCTTTTACAACACTTCAAAAAGCTAGAAATAGCTTAATTTTTTTGT
>JAFVAA010000414.1 GCA_017476305.1 Lachnospiraceae bacterium | reverse complement strand
GAATAGAAATAATAGTATTCTTTCATGTTTTCTCTCCTGTTTCCCTTTTTTCGATATTTTCCGCTGCATAACCAGATTCTTCCCAAATGGCTATCCTTTCGCATGATCCTATCCATAGTATAGCACACATTTCCAAAAGAGTGAATTTAAATCTTGTATCCTCTCTTTACCATCCGGTTCATTTTGTCCACTTTCTGCCTGACGGTAGTGTAAATGAGAAACATGAAAAGAAGCTGTAAAAAATCAGTATTTTCGAGGCAGATTGATGGAAAATAGGCAGAAGTCCTTCTTTCCTGCCAAAAAAGAGATGCCAGCGGACTGTAACGCACTTCATTAGAATAAAATACCTGACATACTTCGCAGAAGTATGTCGCAGACACTATGCAAAAATGTCCACTGAGGTATGGTATTTCCATTATTTTCAACTCATCCGGCTCTTTACATTTAAAATCATGCACCAGCTTTCCCAAAGGTGTATCTTCTTCTATCGCACCATTTACATAGATGATATGTGCTTTGTCGTCAAAGTTCTGTCTAGTCTCCACAATCGTCCTCTCTATATGGTAGATTGGCAGATTTCCTTCCAGAACATCATTTTCTGTAATGAATATCATCCATGATTCCGGCAGCTTATTATAATCTTTCCCTGCTTCCAGACAATTTCCGTTAATCAGGCTGCTGTAATATCTTGCCCTTTTCGGAACCGCACCGGAATTATTTCTGCACTTCGATATCCATCTCCTGTCCGGTTTCTCCGATTGCATGAATATCCATTTGGATCGAATGACCATACAGATCATGAACAACATACTGTGTCAACACATATAGATTTTCTTTGCGAAACAGCACATGCTGTGAGCATTAGAAAATCTTTTCACGCTACGTACCCTCTAGAAATCAACCTCATTTTCTCAATCTTTATACTCCATTTCAGAACCCTCTGCTCACTACTCTCCCCAGTAATCCATGCTATCCTTAGTTCTTAGCTTAATTCCAAACATTTTTCCCATAAAATCCTCTCTCTCATGATAAATGTCTGTAACATAGACAATATCATTATCAATTCTATAAAAAACACAATTATGCTCGACATGTAAAAAATAATACGGACTTTCTATTCCAAGCATTCCTTTTACTGTTGGACACTGCCTGGGATTCACAGATAAGTCTCGTATTCTTTTCATTATTATTCCAACAACTTTATTTCCCGCATCCCTTTTTATTTGACTCAATCGTTTTTTAGCATCCGGCGAATATTTTATCCTCAATCTTCAAAAACCCCCAATTCTTTTTCTAAGGCATCGGCATCAATCCATCCCTCTTTTTCGGCTCTTCTTTCTGCCTGCTGCAATTTCGAAAAAAGCGTATATGCAGCTTTCATGCGATCTAATTCATCAATTTCATCCATTGTAAGAATTCCATATTCTCCATGACCATTTCTAGTTAAATATACCCGTTTTGAGGTATCAACTTCTTTTAATACATCTGTATAATTTCTCAAATCTGATATAGGTTTAATATTTGGCATTATGATTACCTCACATTTTATTTTTATAATATCATTCTATCCTAATATTTTCAAGCTAATTTACATGTATATTAACATGCAAATTCATATAACTATATTCAACAACCACATTATTATTGTATATTTAATGCTTTTGCTTTTATAAACATAACACATTCGCTTCTATAGTTTCTGTTGTTCTTTTCCAATATAAATTAACATATCCTTTATTCCACATTTCCTCTTCCGCATCCGTTCGCTCAGAATCTTTAAAAACAGCTCTGATGGTGCCGTACTCATTTCCTTCGGTATCTCTCCTGTGATTGTCTAAAGCAACCCACATATCCGGATATTTCATAACAATCTCACCCATTTTCATTTCAGGCATCCCCTTGATTTCATACATTTAAATCATCCTCTCAAAATCTTATCAACAATTTATTTTTTTCAATATTGCATCCTTTTCCGCTTCCGTCATATCCGAAAAACAAATACTATGCTCTTTTGCATATTTTGCAATAACAGAAAGATTCATTTTCCTCCTTGGCAATTCTGATGACCTCATCGGCGGCTCCATAGTTTTTAAATACTCCCGATAAACACTGAAATTCATTATTTGTTTGTTCATTAATTACATACCTCTCCCGCTCTTCTTGTAAAAAGTATATTATCTATGATTTGCTTTTTGACATTATAAAGTTGAAACATAAATTTATCAGACAACATCAATTCTAGCATTTTCACACCGAATCACCCCCAGACTCTCCACTCTATATTATCCAGAACCACCCACATGTCAGGATAGTTCTTTACCATATCTTCCCATGTCATTTTTTCTCTTTCCACGCTTTTCCCTCCAATCTGCTTATGGCAGGATCATTCTTTCTTACATTTTAACATAGCCCTTTTTCTACTGCAATAAATATTCTCTCTGACAAATTACTATTTTTCCTATGCCGGAAGCACTAGATGTCAGAAAGAATCCCCTCTTGTTCCCCAATCGAGTATGGGAAGTAAAATCCCCTTTACTCGATTTTAAAAAAGGTGTGCCATCTGGCACACCTTCCTTTTCACTACTTATGATACGGTTCCCCATAACGCTTTTCCGGATTGAAAGACCTGACATACTTCGCAGAAGTATGTTGTGGACTTCCAAGCTAATAAAATCCTCAAATATCTTTAGACGTACATAATACATGTAATTGTCCCTCATTATCCTCAATGATTAAATTTCTAACATTAGACTGCTTATCTGGTATTGTTACATTAAATACATAATTTTCACTATCAACCTCATATCGTAATTTCTGAAACATTGTAGCAGGTAAAATCAATTGGCAGGGTAAATTCATTTTATGTGCAATGATATGAAAACAAGGAAATAATAATTCTCCAAATTGAAAAATCTGCATTTGATACAAGTTACCTTTTGTGTCACCTCCAAAACCACCAAATTTAACACCTGATTTTAATAATTTACCACCTAGTAAAGGAAGCTCCAACCCATACCGGAAAAAGCGAACCCGTATCTATCATAGCCTTCAAACCATGCCAATTATACAAATACGTAACCGGTCTTTGTGTTATCTTATCCAAAGGCATAGCAAATTGAATCATAGTAATCCTCCTATAAATCCCATCGGTCCAAGTTGATCTGGTGATGTATATTCAACGAGCAAATCTGGTTCTTCAGTCAACTTGATCCTAAGTAGTTCATCTGAATTTTTTCCTATATACTTTATCACAGCAGCCTTTACTGTTGCACCATTATCCCAATCAATATCTACTAATCCCAGCCATTGGTTTGGATATTTATCTCTTATTTCAGTCCAAGACATTTTTTCAGACATATAAATCATCCCCTTTTATAATAGTTTACCCTGTTTCTTAGTTCCTTATAATTCATGTTTATGTCCTTTGTGCCTCACTCTTTGCTCTAGCCTTATACTAACACAATTCACCCTTGTATGCAATGGATTTTATGCCCCGAACTCCTACGCCGGAAGCAATGGATGTCAGAAAGAAAAGAGTAATGACACCAAAGCCATTACTCCATCTTTTATCACTAAGATAATATATGCTCTAATCCAGTTCAAATCCAAAAAGGATAGTCCAGCGAAGTTGTGATTAGAAGAAGATCACAGAATGATTATAATAT
>JAFVAA010000413.1 GCA_017476305.1 Lachnospiraceae bacterium | reverse complement strand
TCCATATGGGGCTTTGACACCCCATCCTTTAATTCGTTCCTATTTGTCATCATTCTATCCCATCACTCTCCGGTTTCCTCGCCGGGCATTCCTTCCTCTCCGGGCATTGCTTCTTTTTCCACTGTTTCCGTCCACTCACCAAATTTACGAAATCTCTGATAGCGTTCCTCTAAAAGCTCCTCCGTCTTTTTCCCCCGAAGCTCCATTAATTCCTGGTCCAATGCTTCTTTCATCTTCTCCGTCGTAAAATCGAGATTATTTTCCAGGCCTTCCTTTGGCTCCGGAATGATCCGGTCGATGACCTTATTTTTCAGAAGATGCTCCGAAGTCATTTTCATCAGCTCTGCAGCCTCTGCTACTCTCGAAGAATCTCTCCACAGGATGCTCGCGAACCCCTCCGGTGAAAGCACGGAATACATTCCATGCTCCAGCATCCAGACTCTGTCTGCCACCGCCAGGGCAAGTGCCCCACCGCTTCCGCCCTCGCCGGTAAAAATACTGATGATCGGCGTCTTCAGTCTGGACATCTCCATCAGATTCTTAGCAATCGCCTCTCCCTGGCCACGATCCTCTGCACCTATTCCGCAAAATGCCCCCGCCGTATTCACAAAAGTGATCACAGGTCTTCCAAACTTTTCCGCCTGCTTCATCAAACGCAGTGCTTTCCTATAGCCCTCCGGATTCGGAGAACCAAAATTGCATTCCACATTTTCCTCTAAAGTATGTCCCTTTTGAATCCCGATCACTGTCACAGGAATCCCATGAAAAGAAGCAATTCCCCCAACTACTGCCCCATCATCCGCAACAAGACTGTCTCCATGAAACTCCATGAAATCTTCAAACATCTTCTCTATGAACTGTCTTGTATTTGGACGTTCGATCATTCGGGCAATCGCCACAGATTTCATTGCATCACTCATACCCGTTCCTCACTTTCCACGCGTTTGTGCAAACGCAGGATTTTTCCAAGCTCCTCCCGCATCGCTTCCCTATGAACAATCCTGTCTACGAAGCCATGCTCCAGCTGGAACTCTGCTCTCTGAAACCCCTCCGGAAGCTCCTGATGAATGGTTCCTTTGATTACGCGCTGTCCTGCAAACCCTATGAGAGCTCTTGGCTCGGATAGGATAATATCTCCTAACATAGCAAAGCTTGCTGTTACACCACCGGTGGTCGGATCGGTAAGAACGGTCACATACAAAAGCCCTGCCGCATCATGCCTTCCCAAAGCCTCCGCAGTTTTTGCCATCTGCATGAGAGATATGATTCCCTCCTGCATTCTGGCGCCCCCGGATGTCGTAAAAATGATGATCGGAAGCTTATGCTCTGTCGCATACTCGATTGCTCTGGTCACTTTCTCTCCTACTACAGAACCCATGCTCCCCATCATAAAATGACTGTCCATAATCGCTAAAACCGTATCCTCCCCCTGAATCTTGGCCCGTCCGGTCACAACGCCTTCCTTTATTCCCGCTTTCCTCTGCGCAGCTGTTATGACCTCAGCATAGTACGGGTACTCCATCGGATTTTCAGACTCCATCCGGGCATCAAACTCTATGAAGCTGTCTTTATCACAGGTCACCCGAATCCTCTCGGAAGGGCTCATTCGGAAATGTGCATCACAATTCGGGCATAGCTTATATTTGGTTACTTCCTTCTTATAAATAATCGCCTTACATGTATTACATTTGATCCACATCCCGTCCGGAATGGATGGACCATTTCCGGTATTCTGCTTCTCCATCCTTTTTCTTCCATTCGAAGAACCACCGTTCTTTTTTTTAAACCCAAAATTCATTCCCACTTCTCCTGATTATTTTTTATTCCGACTGTGCCGCCCATGTCTCGAACAGCTCCTCTATTCTCTTTTCCAAAGCTCCAGTTTTCTTTCCAAAAAAGAAGTATCAAATTCTCCCTTTAAATAATCCCTGTCATGCAGGATCCGATCCTGAAATTCTATATTCGTATCGATTCCGCTCAGGTTAAATTCATAAAGTGCTCTTTTCATTTTTGCGATTGCTTCTTTCCTGTCTTTTCCATGTACAATGACCTTTGCGATCATGGAATCATAAAACGGTGGAATCACATAATCCTCGTATACTGCCGTGTCCACCCGAAGTCCCAGACCGCCCGTCGGGAGAATCAAATCCTTAATCGTTCCCGGACAAGGAGCAAAATTTTTCTTCGGATTCTCCGCATTGATCCGACATTCTATCGCATGTCCCCTGATCTCCACATCCTTTTGTTTGATCGAAAGCTTTTTTCCTGCTGCGATTCGAATCTGCTCCTTCACGATATCTACCCCTGTGATCATTTCCGTCACAGGATGCTCTACCTGAATTCTGGTATTCATCTCCATAAAATAAAACCGTCCGGATTTATCATATAAAAACTCGATCGTACCGGCGCTCTGATAACCGGCTGCCTTTGCTGCACGTACTGCGGCTGCACACATTTTCTTTCTGATATCTTCAGAAATCGCCGGAGAAGGAGCTTCCTCCAAAACCTTTTGATTCTTCCTCTGTATAGAACAGTCCCTCTCTCCCAGGTGGATCACATTTCCATGCTCATCTCCCAAAATCTGTACCTCGATATGACGTGCATGCTCTACCATCTTCTCCATATACATTGTATCATCGCCAAAAGCAGCTTTCGTCTCGCTTTTGGCAGATTCATACGCAGACTTCATTTCTTCCTTCGTTCTGACGATACGGATTCCTTTTCCACCGCCACCTGCAGAAGCCTTGACCATAACAGGATAGCCCAGGCTTTCCGCCACATTATATGCTTCATCCAAATCTCTCACAGTGCCATTGCTTCCCGGAATCACAGGCACCTTTGCCTGGATCATCATGGTCCGTGCATTGGATTTATTTCCTAAAAGATCGATTACAGAGGGAGACGGACCAATAAACTTTATATGGCATTCCTCACACATTGCCGCAAAGGTACTATTTTCAGATAAAAAACCAAATCCCGGATGAATTGCCTCTGCCTCTGTTTCCACTGCAGCCGTAATGATATTCGCCATGTTATTGTAGCTGTCACAAGCTTTCGCCGAGCCAATACAGACCGCTTCATCCGCAAGCTGTGTATGGAGTGCTTCCCTGTCCGGTTCTGAAAATACCGCCACCGTTTTAATCCCCATCTCACGGCAGGCTCTGATAATCCGTACTGCAATCTCTCCACGATTTGCAATTAAAATCTTTTTAAACATAGCTTCCTCCATGTTATTGTTCCTGGCACACCTTTTATCGTAACCCTATTCCACGATAAACATAAACTGCTCTACCTGACATGCCACTTCCTCGCCGACATAAGCAGTCCCATGTCCGATTCCAATATTTTTTTTCAACTTATCGATCTCCAGCTCTAATCTCAGTACATCTCCAGGCACGACCTTTCTTTTAAATTTTACGTTCTTAATGCCGCCAAAATAACCTGTTTTTCCCTTAAATTCCTCCATAGACATCATCGCTACCGCTCCTGCCTGCGCCATTGCCTCTACCTGAAGTACTCCCGGCATCACAGGTTCCCCCGGAAAATGCCCGGCAAAAAAAGGCTCATTGTATGTAACATTTTTAATCGCTACTACCCTTTTTCCTTCCTCTAACTCCTCCACACGGTCAATCAGCAAAAACGGCTGTCTGTGCGGGATGAGCTCCATAATCTGATTAATATCCATTACCATAAAACTTCTCCTCTTTATCACTTTTGAAACGTATTTTTCATTCTACCCGGAACAAATCCTGTCCATATTCTACAAAGGCACCATCCTCTGCTAAAATCTCCGTAATGGTACCGGATATTTCACTGTTTACTTCGTTCATGAATTTCATCGCCTCGATAATGCAGACCACATCCCCTGCAGAAATCTTATCCCCCACCTTGACAAAAGGCGGTTCCCCCGGAGCCTGGCTCTGGTAAAAGGTGCCCACGATCGGAGCTTTAATCGTCTGGCCACTCTTTTTTACAGTCTCCTCTGTCACTCCGGTCTCTGTTTTCACTACAGTTGAATCCGGTACTGCCACGGATCCCCCTTCCTGCTCATTCACAGGCATTGTCACCTGCGGCGACATAGCCACCTGCGGCGACATAGCCACCTGCGG
>JAFVAA010000412.1 GCA_017476305.1 Lachnospiraceae bacterium | reverse complement strand
GATTTGAAAAGGAGTGGGCGGGGGAGACCTTGAAAGAGCTCTGTGCGGGAAGGCGGGTGTTCAGCGGCCAGAATCTCTTTACGAAAGGAGCCTGCTATGCGGCCAGAGAGCTTTCGGGGCTTGGGAAACTGACGGATTGTCTCTTTTTAGATGAGGAGATGATTGCCAGCAATGTTTCTCTGAGGTTATATAAGGATGCAAGTATGCAGGATGTGCTGGTGGCGAAAGCCGGAAGCGTATGGAATGAGGTGGATACCAGTGTGGATGTGATACCGGATCATGAGGACGAGATCCAGATTACGATCCAGAATATCTTAAAGCATGAAACGAGGGCGCATATGCTGTCTTTAAGTGGTTTTTCAGGCAGAGCGAATAAAATGACCAGGTTTACGATACGGATCCGCTTTGCAGATAGTAAGACCTGCATCGTGACGTTAAAGGATAACGGTTTCGGAGAGTTTTGCCCGTCCAGCAACAGAGTCTGGGAGAGGCATATTGCGATCGGGTGAAGGGAGGGGAGGAGCCTATGGGAAAATTGATTCTGTGTTCCGGAGAACTGGCGAAAATACCATATCATTTTCGCTTGACGAAGACAAATGTATATTCGATGGAAGAGGTATGCTACTATATCAGTCATAATATCTATATGATGCAGGAGGAGATCTTTGACAGGGAGTTTGTTCTGTGGATCAGGAATGAGCTGAAGATGAAAAAGACAGCAGATAAGCTGGAGGATCTGATCAGTGACAGGCATAATATCAAGGATATCGTGGTAACGATTTTTTGCAGCTGTGATTATTATGATGAAAGCGAGATTGGGCAGATGCTTCGGATTTTAGATGAGATTGAAAAGCTTCCGAAGTATGCCAGAAGGAAAAAGAAAGGGGACAATTTTTTACAATGTCATTCCTATGAAAAAGCGATTGAAGAATACGAGAAGATTTTTGACAGCGATGAGGTGCTTCAGACAGAGGCAAAAGCATATGGAGATCTTTTTCACAATATGGGAGTTGCCTATGTGAATATCGGAGAATTTCATAAGGCTTCCGAACTGTTTTTAAAGGCTTATGAAAAGAACGGGAGAGAGGAATCCCTTTCCCAGTGTATGTATGCGCTGCGTTTCTGCAAGGATGTAGCGAATTATAAAAAATTGGTCAATGATCTTAAAATTTCAGAAGAACTACAGAATAAATGGGAAAATGAATTTAAGGCTGCACTGGATGCGGGTGCGAAGACAGAGGCTGCACTGCAGATGGAGAAGTTAAATGGCCTGGTACAGAGAGGAGCTGTAGAGGAATATTATGACAGGGTGCATGATTACATCGCAGCATGGAAAGAGGAGTACCGCAGGCAGATCAGTGTTTAGTTTTTTGAGAGGAGTAAGTGACCATGGCTTTTTGGAATCGGAAAAAGAAGCGGGAGAAAGAGTTAGCGCGGAGACTTAAGGAAGGAGAGACGGACAGCCTGCAGCAAAAGATAGATGAAAATATGGAAAAGGAAGTCGAGGAGCTCTTTAAGGAAGTAGACAGTTCACAGAAGCGGGTGCAGGCAAAGGAGGACCGGAGGAAAAAAAAGCGGGAGAAGAAGGCAGAGGAGGAGCTTTATGAAACGGAGATCGTGCTTCCGAAGGGCAAAGCGGATCAAAAACGGTATGTGACGGAGTGCTGTGAAAATATCAGGGATGTCGATCACCAGATTGATGCGATACGCAAAGAATATGAGGAAGTGACAAATTCTCTTTTGGATATCCAGAAGATTGAGAGGATTGAGCGAGAGGACAAAAAAGCACTGAAAAATGCTGCGAGGAATATCATCCATCTGACGAAGGAAAGAAATCAATATAAAAACAGGGAGCTTACGATCCCGGATTCCGTGATACGAAGATTTGAGCCTTTTGAGGAGGAGCTGGTCAGTGAGATAAAGAGGATGTATGAGGGGGAAAGCTACCAGAAGCTGATCGATCAGGATTTAGAGCTTTTGCATAAAGAAAAGAAAGGACTGCGCATCGAACAGAGCGAGATCGTAGAGAGGCAGAATGCGCTTAAAGGGCTTGCAAGAGGACTTTGTGCTGTAATTCTGGTGCTTCTGGGGGCATTTGTGGTCCTGTATCTTTTGATGGAAATCGATTTAAGGCTGCCCTATCTGGCGACGATTTCTCTGGCAGCGGTTTCGGCAGGCGTGATTTTTGTGGAATCACAGAAAAACAGGAGGGATATGAGTTTAGCGACCAGAAAGCTGGATAAGACGATTTCTCTTTTGAATCGTGTGAAGATCAAGTGTGTGAATAATCTGAATCTTTTAGAGTATAATAGGCAAAAGTTTGGTGTGAGCGATGCGGCGTCTTTTGAAGCTTTGTGGCAGGAATACTGCAAGGCGAAGGAGTATGAAAGGAGGTTCCGTGAGAATACGGAAAGACTGAATCTGTATAGCATAGAGCTTCGGGATATTTTAAAGGAGCATGCGCTTTCCGATGCGGAGATCTGGGTGTCGCAGGCGATTGCCCTGATCGATAACAGGGAGATGGTAGAGATCCGCCATACGCTCAATCAGAGAAGACAGCTTTTAAGAGAGCGCACTCTGTACAATGAAAATACCAAAAGGGAGCTTTTGGCGGGCATTGATGACCTGATAGGAAAAAATCCGGAGAACAGGGAGGAGCTTTTAGAAATCGTGCAAAGATTCAGTTAGTGGTTTATGCACTTTTTACAAAAAATTCCTAGAAAAATGTATGAAAATTGGTGAAAAAAAGGTTGACATTTTTAGAAAATGGTGCTAAACTTGGTTATGTTATGAGAACAAAGCAAGTAGAGTGTATCCACTCTCACCTTCGCGCCTGGGAAACGCGACTCGGGTTTCTCCATTTTACTATGGATTATTATATTATAGTAAAAACAAAG
>JAFVAA010000411.1 GCA_017476305.1 Lachnospiraceae bacterium | reverse complement strand
TAAGCATCTCGTGGCCCCGCTTTGGCTCAGGGAACGTTTTATCCAGATGATTGAAAGGGAAAAGAATTATGCTCTGGAGGGAAAACCGGCATTTATCAAAGCAAAGATGAATTCCCTGTGTGATGCGGAAATCATTGCTGCTCTTTATGAAGCTTCGGCTGCCGGTGTGGAAATCGATTTAGTCGTACGGGGAATCTGCTGCTTAAAGGTAGGAATTCCGGAAATCAGCGAGCGTATTCATGTACGCTCCATCGTAGGAGACTTTTTAGAGCATAGCCGCATCTACTATTTTCATAATGACGGCAGAGAGGAAATTTATCTCGGCAGCGCGGACTGGATGCCCAGAAATCTCGATAAACGTGTGGAAATCATCTTTCCTGTCGAGGATAATTCCCTAAAGGAAGAAGTCATCCATATGTTAGATGTAGAATTAAGTGACAATGTGAAGGCGAGAGCATTGACACCGGATGGAAGCTATGTCCGCATCAAGGCAAAGCCATTTCAAAAGAAAATCTGTGCACAGGATACCTTCCGTGAGGAGGCTCTTGCCGTCACAGAACGCAGAAAAGCAGCGAAAAAAACCTCCAGAAGATTTGAGCCACAGACAAATGATGATCTGACAGAGGATGAATTTGATCTGTAACAAAAAAGCCCCCTCAAAAATCATGCACAGATTTCTGAGGGGCTTTTTTCGTGTTTTCTATCAGTCGAACAACTGTTCTGAATCCAGCACAACGGTAAACGGACCATCGTTCATAAGGGACACCTGCATATGTGCTCCGAACACCCCGGATTCCACTCTTTCGGCGTACTCCTTTGCATGCTCCAAAATATATTCATATAAAGCATTTGCATGCTCTGCACTGCCCGCCTCCGTAAAGGACGGACGGTTTCCCTTCCGGCAGTTCGCATAAAGAGTGAACTGTGAAATGATCAAAAGCTCTCCTCCCACCTGTCCTAACGAAAGATTTGTCTTTCCGTCCCCATCGTCAAAAATGCGGAGATGAAATGCTTTTTTCATCATTTTATCTGCAGTTTCCTCCGTATCCGTCTCACTCACGCCCACGAGTACCAAAAATCCTTTTTTTATTGCTCCTACTGTTTTTCCTTCTACGGAAACAGAAGCTTCCTCCACTCTTTGAATCACAAACCTCATTTTCACCCTCCCAGACTCTCTTTCCGTACCTCCTCGATGGTATGCACAGGAATGATCGTCAGTTTTTTCGTGATCTCCTCCGGAATCTCCCTTAGATCCTCTTCATTTTTATCCGGAATCAAGATCGTTTCCATCCCGGCACGTTCCGCTGCCATCAGCTTTTCCGGAAGTCCGCCGATTGGGAGTACCTCTCCTCTCAAAGACACCTCTCCGGTCATCGCTAATTTATTTTTCACGGGTTTTTCTAAAAACAATGAGGTAAGTGCCGTATATAAGGTCACTCCGGCAGACGGACCATCCTTTGGTACAGCTCCCTCCGGTACGTGGATATGGATATCCGTTTTATCAAAGTCAATGCCTTTTTCCGCTAACTTGGATTTGACTAAAGAGTAGGCAATTTCCGCAGACTCCTTCATTACATCTCCCAGCTGCCCTGTGATATGCAGTTTTCCACTACCCTTTGTCTTTACGGTTTCAATGTACAGGATTTCGCCACCTACCTGTGTCCATGCGAGACCGGTAGCCACGCCCGGATTCAAACGCTTTCCCGCTGTCTCATGACTGGCAATCTTCTTTCCCAGAATATCAAATAAATCTTTTTCCTTCACAGATATTTTTATCTTGCCATTTTTCACAGATACATAAGCTGCAGTTTTTTCTTCGGAACCGCTTTCAGAGGATATCCGGCTCACTTTACTGCCATCCTTCCCTGTTGTATCTTCCTCGGCCAGAGACTCAGCAAGCCTTCTCTTTGTTTCCTCCTCTAAGATTTTTACTGCTGCATCCCTGCAGACCTTATCCAACTGCTTCTTTAAGCCACGAACACCAGCCTCTCTCGTATAGTCTGAAATGATTTTTTTCATGGCACCCTGCGAGATTGAAATCTGGGATTTCTTTAGTCCATTGTCTTCAATCGCCTGTGGTAAAAGATGTCTTTTCGCAATCTCCAGCTTCTCAAGTGGCGTGTAACCGGAAAGTGAGATCACCTCCATACGGTCTAAAAGCGGTGCCGGAATTCCGTCGGTAGAGTTCGCCGTACAGAGGAAAAATACCTTCGAAAGATCATACGGTACATTCATATAGTGATCCACATACGTATGGTTCTGCTCCGGATCCAAAACCTCTAAAAGCGCACTTGCCGGATCGCCTTTATATTCGCTCGCCAGCTTATCGATTTCATCGAGTACCACTACAGGATTTTTCGAACCGGCACGCTTGATTCCCTCCATGATCCTTCCGGGCATGGCTCCGACATAGGTTCTTCTGTGTCCCCGGATTTCCGCTTCATCACGAACCCCGCCCAGACTGATTCTTACGAACTTTCTGCCAAGTGCATTTGCCACACTCTGCCCCATACTCGTCTTTCCGGTTCCCGGTGCACCGACGAATAAAAGAATAGAACCGGTCTGCTTTTTCTTTAAGCTCATGACGGCAATCTGCTCCAAAATTCTTTTCTTCACCTTATCCAGACCATAATGATCCTTCTCTAAGATTTCCTTTGCCTTTACAATATCGATTTCCTTCTCATCCTCATCCTTCCAGGACAAACTGGTAAGAAAATCGAGATATTCATAGAGCGTACCATATTCACTTCCATGACCGCCCTCCATGGCAAATCGCTTTAGAACTCTTTTTGCCTCTTTTTCGACTTCTTCCGGCATACCTGCCTCTTCAATCCGCTGGGAAAACATTGCTTCTTCGGATTCTACGCCATCTTCGATCCTGGAAAGCTCACGCTCCATCACCTTCATCTGCTTTCTAAGCGCCATCGCTTTATAATTGTTTTCCTCCTCAGCAGACATTTTCTGTCTGATCTCATCTCTGGCCGCCTGTGAACCGACTAACCGCTTGATTCCCTCCATGATAAGATCAAAACGCTTTTTTTTGGAATTGGCTGCCATTACTTCATATCGTTCTTTTGCATCCAGGTCTAAATATCCTCCTATATTTGTCGCTGCTTCTTCTAAATTTTTCCAGCGGCGGATATAACCACGCATCAACATTCCTGCAGGAAGACTTTTTACCAATTCCCCGGCATAGCCCTTAAACTCCCGTAAATATGCCTCTTCCTCATCCTCTGTCACATCCATGATATCCTCCAGCTCGACATAATCCGCATCCACTCTGTCTGTAGAAACCCAAATTTCCTCCATGCGGACACGTTTCCCTGTACTGAGCCCGAGAAGTGTATTTTCATCCTGATCAAATACCGAGGTCAGCTTTGCCAAAATCCCGATACCGAAAAAGTCCTCCTTTACGAGTGACCTGCGTTCCTTTTGCTCCTTTATAGGTGCAATGAGAAAAACCTCCTCTGCCTTTACATTCTTTAGCTCATTTTCGGAAAAAATATCCTCCTGCACATTGATCTGTATCCCGGATAAAATCATCGTATCATATACTGGTATCACTAACATATAGAAGCCCTCCCTTTCTCAAATCCTGTTCCTTATCTGTAACGATCCACATTCATCCATCACCTTTTCACAAACCTTTACCATCTCTTTTTCCTTTTTGTCGTTTCAAATACAGGATACGAATGACTTGACCGTTCCTATAATATATCTCGGCAAAAACAAGAAATACATATTGAAAAATATGCAAAAGCCATGAAAAAAATGTTATAAGTACCTTTCTTCTGAAACCAACGCATATTGGATACAATTAATTTGTTAGCACTTTCTTCCATCGAGTGCTAATCTCTTTTTTCAAAGAAAGCACAAACCATGTGGCCTGTGCTCACTTTTAAGTGCATTCTAACACTGATATGTCCTTTTGTCAAGTAGCCAATGGAATATCGTGCTGAAATCGTGCTGAAACGTAACCAAATGTATCCGTGCAGCTGTGCCGGAATATTTCTACATCTCCATAAAATCCAAAAGTGAAATCTGGTTCGTATGCGGCAGATCGCCGAAAAGCCCCAGCCGCTCCATCGTCTCTACATTCGTAGAGGAAACCTTACAGCGGTTTTTAAAATCCTCCATGGACAGAAAACGTTCCTTCCCTGCCTCATCCTCAATCATTTCTGCCGCTTTATCTCCCAGACCGTCAATGGTCGCGAAGGAAGGCATCAGTTTTCCATCGATGATCTGAAAACGGTTCGCTTTCGCCCGGTAGATATCAAGAGGCATAAAATCGATTCCCCTTGCATACATCTCCTGCACGAGCTTCATATCTTCCAGCGTGCTCTCCTCCTTTGCGGAAAGCTTCTCCTTTCCCTTCGCATTTTTCCGCTTCATATACTCTTTCATATGATGCTCTAAAACCTCTTTTCCCTGACACATCAGCTCATAGTTAAAGGAAGTCGCACGGATACTAAAATACGCCGCATAGTATGCCTTTGGCTCATGCACCTTGAACCACGCTACACGAAGTGCCATCATGACGTAAGCAGCCGCATGTGCCTTTGGAAACATATATTTGATTTTCTGGCAGGATTCCACATACCATTCCGGTACATGATGGGAAAGCATGTCTTCCTTCCACTCCTCCCATTGGTCACATTTTCCCTTTGCCACAATTCCCTTACGTACCTTTTCCATAATCTCAAAGGCACGTTCATTTTCGAGTCCCATCGAAATCAGATACGTCATAATATCATCACGGGTACAGATGGCGGAGGACAGGGTACAGTATCCTTCAGTAATATAATACTGGGCATTATTGAGCCACACATCCGTTCCATGCGAAAGTCCGGAAATGCGCACCAGATCCGAAAAATTCTTCGGCTTCGCATCCTGAACCATGCCAATGACGAACTGTGTACCAAACTCCGGGATTCCTAAGCACCCTAAAGGACACCCCATGATGTCCTCCGGTTTGATACCAAGTGCTTCCGTACTCTCAAATAAGGAAAGCACCTCCTTATCATCCATCGGCAGACTCCCCGCATCCACTCCGGTCAGATCCTCTAACATCCTGATCATCGTCGGATCCTGATGTCCTAAGATATCTAACTTCAAAAGGTTCGCATCAATCTTATGATAGTCAAAATGCGTCGTAATCGTCTTTGTCTCCATATCATTCGCCGGATGCTGCACTGGCGTAAAGGTATAGATTTCCTCGCCTACCGGAAGTACCACGATTCCCCCCGGATGCTGTCCGGTCGAACGGCGCACTCCCTCACAGCCTGCCGCAATCCTTTCAATCTACCCGCTCATTCGGGAAATCTCATGTTCCTCACAATATTTTTTCACATAGACATACGCTGTCTTTTCCGCCAGGGTTCCTACCGTACCGGCGCGGAACGTCTGTCCATGCCCAAAGATCACCTCGGTATAGTCATGGGCGTTACTCTGGTATTCACTGGAAAAATTAAGATCAATATCCGGTTCCTTGTTGCCCTTAAATCCAAGAAAGGTTTCAAAAGGAATATCATGTCCTTCTTTTTTCAATAATGCACCGCACTTCGGGCATATACTTAGCCTAC
>JAFVAA010000410.1 GCA_017476305.1 Lachnospiraceae bacterium | reverse complement strand
CCAACTGTCTGTTCATTTCACCTGCTTTCTGATCATCTATCGGTGAAAGACCTGCATGACGAAATGTAATCTTCTTTTCAAAAGTATTATCAATCAGGAAGGTTTTCCCAACACGCCTACGACCATATATAGCTACGAATTCAGGTTTGTTACGTTCATATCTTCGTAAAAGCTCTTTTCTTTCCCACTCGCGTCCTACCATTATATCACCTTTTTTATTTTATTCAGCCAAATAACCTCTTTTTTTATCTTTTTGGCTGTTTTGATTTTACCATATTCGCCAATTGATATCAATAGATAACAAGGATCTGCATGGCACTCACTTCCTTTCCCGTTTTTGCAGAAAAAACAGTTCCGGATAACGCTCTAGTAAAATTCATCTGAAAGATTTTCCTTAATTTCCCCAAACACTTCAACGGCTTTCCTGTAATAATATTTCGAAGGATTTTTCATGGAATCTCTGACACTTATGCCCTCTGACACAGAGATACAGGATGTGATTCCGCATTCCTTCAATTTTTCAAAGCCATCTCCCAGACTGCCGCACAGAGCAATCACTGGAATGTTTTTTTCAAGCCCTCTTTTCCCGACACCGGAAAGGACTTTTCCGCAAGCACTCTGGCTGTCCGCTCTCCCTTCCCCGGTTATGATGTAATCCGCACCATCTATCAGCCCGTCAAATCCTGTCAGATCAAGTATAGTCTCTATACCGGATTTCATGTTTGCATGAAAGAAAATGCGGAGTGCTGCGCCCATTCCGCCCGCTGCCCCGCTTCCAATGATTTGATCCGGATTTACGCCAAATTTCTTTATGATGACATCACGATAATTCTGCATCCCTTTTTCCAATTCGGGAAGCTCCTCCTCAGAAGCTCCTTTTTGCACTGCATAAGTGTACGTTGCACCATTCGCCCCGCATAAAGGATTTGTGACATCGCACATCACCGTAAACTTTACATTTTTAAGATTTGGAAGAATTTCCGATACATCGATATGCGCTACTTTTTCCAGATTGGCACCCTTTCCTTCCAGTACCTGTCCTGATTTGTCGAAAAATCTTACACCCAAAGCACTTGCAAATCCCATCCCGCCGTCATTCGTAGCAGAACCGCCTATGGCAATCACAATCTCATTGACACCATGCTCTAGTGCCGCTTTCACAAGCTCCCCCGTACCATAGGAGGATGTATAGAAGGGATTTCTCCGGCTTTCCGAAAGCAGAGTCAGGCCGGATGCCTGTGCCATTTCGATAATCGCCTTATGGTCCCGTGTCATTCCATAATGTGCTCTGATTGCCTCCATAAGCGGATTATGAACCGCCACCTCGATTTTTTCTCCACCAAGTCTCCCAAGAAGCGCATCTAAGGTTCCCTCGCCCCCATCTGCCAGATTCACACTTACCGTTTCACAATCTTCGAAAACGCTTTTCGCGGCCCGTTCAAGAAGCACCGCTATTTCTTCACTCGTAAGAGTTCCTTTAAATGAATCCGAAGCAAATATAAATTTCATTATCCAAAAATCCTCTCTCTGTCTTTTATCCATTGAAAATGCCCGCTGAAGGCTTCATTTAAAATTCTTTTCTCCAGCATTTGCCTGTGCTCTAAATGCTTGATCAGACTATCCTCCCCTTTTAGACCGTTTTTTCTCCAGATACTGTACATATGTACTTTTCCCTGCTCCCTGTATTCCTTCCATAAAATAACTTTTCATCACGAATTTCTTCCTTTTCATTTTCTCGCATTTTCGGACAGACCGCTTTCCCCAGTCCCTTCACCTGATGAAACAACAGATTCAAAACTTAAATTTTTCCTTCACCGTATATGGCTCGTGTGTAGTAGTTCCAAACTTCGCCCCATGCATATTATCATAATACTTTCCATCCACAATTCTGAAAAATATGATTATTTTATTCAATATAACATAATATTCCTGATTTGTCATTCAATTCTTAGTTCCCAAAGATTTCCCAAAGATTCCAGCATCCTGTTTCATGCATTTTTTGCACCCCTATGATGGTGCGCTTTTATATTCTTTTTGTGGTACGCATGACTGAAATGTGGTATACTGTACCTGTTCATTTAGAAATCTACATAGATGAGACGGAAATGATTAATAATGTAAGAATAGTTCGGAGAAGATACGATTTTTAAGGATAGTATGCATATGAATACAGCATTATGGGAACTTATAGCAGCGACTTTTTTAGCAGCAGCGGCAGGCGTGATTCATCTGACCGGGGCTGCACCGGGAGCCCGGATTACAGAATATGGTCTGATTACAACAGTGCTTTATCTTGTTGTGATTGCTTTATGGGCAGACAGTGTGAGAAGAAGGTTTTTTCACCTGGAGCTCAGGAGGGCGGTATATACCGGAGCAGCACTTATGGAATTCTGGATCATAATCAGGTATGTCAAATATGAGCTTCTGGACTATGGTTTTTTCAGTCGCATATTTTGGTACATGTATTATATTCCCATGATTCTTTTGCCCTTGATTTTGTTTTTTGCGGTTTTGTATATCGGCAGACTGGACAGGACTTCTCTGAAAAAGGAAAGAGCTTTCCTGTGGATACCGGGTGTGACTGCAGCCGCCGGGAGTTTAACAAATGATCTGCATCAGACGGCATTTCGTTTTCCAGAGGGCTTTGCGAATGCAGAGCAGGTCTATGAGCATGGTCCTCTTTATTTTATTAGTATGATATTTCCTCAGAAATACAATAAAAATAAACAAGTTTCTTTGTACATTGGCAACAAAATAAAACCAAGGGATTCTTGGTAACTTCACGATAACACGAAAACAAATATTTAGGCAGTCTTGGCGGCAAGTGGAGGATATTCTCTCTTGCGGAGTTCAATCAGTGCCCCCATAATCCTTCGTCCTTTTGAGGTAACTGTATAACGGCGGGATCGTGGAACTTTCTTTATCAGACCATGCAGCGGAAGTTTCTTTAGCAAACGACTCGTTGATT
>JAFVAA010000409.1 GCA_017476305.1 Lachnospiraceae bacterium | reverse complement strand
TTTCCCTTGGAGATGTTCTTCACGCTACCGTTCCAGTAATTCTCTCCGGTTCTTGAATAATACATGATCAGATTTTTTGCCATGTCCTTGCCTCCTTAATATGTTGACGCCACACTTCGTGTGATCTTCCACTGCCCGTTTATTTTCTTCATGCTGCACTTCTGCTGCAGATGCCAGTTTAATCTGCCGCCGCCAAATACTGCTGCTGCCACATATGACTGCCCGGTCAGGACTGCCGTGTCCCCGGTTATATCTACCGGCATATGCTCATGCTCTGCTGAGTAATAGTTGAGCGTTCCGTTCAGTACGGCTTTGATGAATTCTTCCTTTGGCTGCCGCATCCCGGTCATATGCACGAGAACAAAGATGTCATCTAAAACCTCACGCAAAACCGCCTCATTCTTGGCAATCATGCCGTCATACATCTTCATATAAACATTCCTTATCCGCTCTTTCTCTTCCATACAGCACCGCCTTACTCTGACTGCTTCTCAGCAACTTTATTGATGACCGCTAGTGCATTCAACGTCCTCGGATAGCCGATAAACGGAATACAGTGCGAGATCACCTGAATAAGGACTCTCTTATCATTTCCCATACGAAAATTCGCTGCAGTATGCCCCTCCAGCTGCGGCTCGCATCCGCCCTGTGCATAGATATAACAGAATGTCACAAGTTCACGTTCCGCGAGAGTAAGTCCACCTCTGGTATAATAATCCCCAAAGCAGTTATCAGCCAGCCAATAGTTGATATGCCTGCTATCCTCTGGGCCGCTCTTATAAAACTCCTTCATGCCGTCCCCAAAGATATCTACCTGTGCCTGTGTACCTGCTACACGACGACTCTTCACATTCACACCGTCATCCTCAGCCTCCGCGTCTGTTGTGGACTGAGGAGCAAGCGGAAGCGAAATTCCTTTCGCCTCGAAGACTTCATTGACAGCTTTCAGATATGGAAACACCCTGCCAATACCAAGATATGCCACTGCCTGATATACGATTTCCTTGATCTGTACCGGTATCACACCGAATTCCATCGCCGCAGGAACCATCATCTTAAATTCATCAATCCCCTGGCAGCCGATCAGTACTGCAAGAATCGCCATATGCCTTGTCACCTCACTGATAGGCTCCTGTCCATCTACAAGCGGCATATGCAGCACTTCGTCAAAAGCAAAATTATCGAATCGTTCAATAAATTCCGGATCCGTTGTGAGAAAATCCGACACATAGCCCGGAAACATTTTTTCATGATATTCCTTTGCAAATTTTGTAATTGCCATTTTTCTATACTCCCTTCTATGCTTCCGGCTGTAAAGGTCCGTAGTAATATGATGCAGTTGCTCCACCATCTGCAAGGAATGTGGAGCCTGTGATAAATGAAGCTGCATCACTCATGAGAAGTTCTGCTATATTTGCCATTTCATCAGCGGTACCAGGTCTTCCTGCGGGGCACTTTGCAAACATATTCTTATAGAAATCTCCACGAGGACCGTTAAACTCATCAATAGCAAGAGGTGTTACAATGATTCCCGGTGCTATATCATTGAGCCTTGCTCCTCTCTCTCCCCACTTCACACACTCATACATCACACGCTTCTCATTGCACCTTTTCGCCATCTGATAAGCATGAAGGGTATCTTTGATATTCTCCGGTTTTAAGATTTCAAGATTAAGCAGTTCTTCCGTCGGTGTTGTAGCAAGTGCTCTGTCTTCTTCCGGCGTAAGCTGTGGCATTCTCCATCCGGACTGGCTGGAAATCGTCACCCCGGCACCACCCTTTGCAATTACCTTCCCGACCTCTTCGAGAAGCACCGCTGTTCCATAAAGGTCTACTTTTAAGATTGCTTCGATAGGAGCCTGCGAGGGAGAAACTCCTGCCCCATTCACCAGATATTTAATCTCCCCATACTCCTGTGCCTTTTTTATCATGGCGAGAATAGACTCCCTTGACGAAAGATCCATTTCAAATGGCTCTACATCATATCCGGCATCTGTCATGATTTTTGCGATATTCTCACAATTTGTCATACTCTTGTCACCGAGTACAATCTTCTTTCCAAATCCAACTCTTCTGGCAATCGCCATACTGATCTGTCCTGCTCCTGTTACTATCATTACATCCTTTGCCATTTTGTTTTCCTCCTGTTTTAAAGATTATCATCTCGCCTATCGGCTCGATGTTTTCGTTCGCCAAATGTCAGTCCGTGCAAGCACGTCCGGCCGCTTGGCTCACTTTTTCATATTCTTCATCACTTACCGGTTCGCACCATTCCGTAGCTCCTTCTTCTCCGGGCACCTCTATCGCAATATGTGAGAACCATTTATCCTTCTTTGCCCCATGCCAGTGCTTTACATTTGGCGGAATAACGATCACCGTTCCCGGCTTTAAGTCTACAGCATCTTTTCCTTCTTCTTGATACCAGCCGCTTCCGACCGTGCACACTAATATTTGACCACCATTCTTTACTGCATGATGTATATGCCAGTTGTTACGACATCCCGGCTCAAAAGTCACATTCGCTAAAAAGACCGATGATTTTTCCGGATCAACTAACGGATTCAAATAGGAATTTCCGATAAAATATTTCGCAAATCCGTCATTGGGCTGTCCCATCCCAAAAATGTTTTCCTTATCAAATTTTTCTTTACTCATCACTTTTCCTCCTTGTTTTCATTCAATTTCAAACCTTTTAACCATACACTCAGTTCTTGGATTTCTGTTTTTCTTGCTCCCTGTGCCGTAGAACCACGGATGGCAAGCCCCTGTAAAACCTCTGCGTTACTGCATTTATCTTGAATTGTCGTCTGCGTACCACTCTGTCCGCTTCCCTCATGGGTATTAAAGGGAATCACCGTTTTCTGTGTCCAGTCATGATCTTCCAAGAAGGAATAAACGACCATCGGCATATCCCCCCACCAGATCGGATAACCCAGGAAAACGAGCGAGTATGAACTCCAATCCTCCACATCTCCAATGTATTTTGGCCTTACTCCGTCATTGCGCTCATTCGTAGCCCTGGTCTTACAATCTTCATACCCTGTCGGATAGGGATTTTCTGCCAGTATTTCAAACACATCTGCTCCCGTCTTCTCTGCAATCTTCTCAGCAATAATCGCCGTATTACCTTTATCCACTATGCCCATTATAATTTTCTCCTGCTCTTGAGAAATATACAACAAGTGTTTTTTC
>JAFVAA010000408.1 GCA_017476305.1 Lachnospiraceae bacterium | reverse complement strand
CCGATTAAATTCAGAAGTTTGGTCAGAAAATCCATTTAGAGCATTATTGAACGGAAGTTACTCATTTAAATATGCTGGAGGAAGGGACGAAGCCGGAGTATCTGTATGTAGACAGCGTGGCAGCGTGCTCTTTGATGATCCGGCGTGAGGTCATAGAGAAGATTGGCTTTATGCCGGAGGAAAATTTTCTGTATTGGGATGATACAGAATGGTGCTATTTGTGCAATCAGGCGGGCTATAAGGTGGCTTCTGTAGGAAACTCCAAAGCACTTCATGCAATGGGGGCGAAAAAGGAGGCGGTCAATACGTTTCCGACATATTATGCATGGCGGAACTGGATTACTTTCTTTCTTAAATTTACGCCCGATGAGGATCTGGAGCAGATGGCAGATACGTTTCTTTCTTCCGTTTTTCAGGAGAACTATGAGGGGCTATATAACGGGGAAAAGAACCGGGCAAAGACGGTGATGCTGGCTCTGGATGATGCGATTCACGGAGTGATGGGAAAAGCAGGAGAAAACAGGATTTTTGAACTGGATTTCAATCTGGAAGGATATCGTGACCTGTTTCACCGTTCGGAAAAATTTTACATAGAGGAGAACGGACATGCTCCTTTGGCAAACAGGATCCGGAATGTGGCAGAGGCTTTAGGGGTTCGGGTTATCTGGCTGGATGCACAGGAAAAGGATGCTGTGACGATTTCTTTATGTGAATCCATTTTTGAGGTCGAAGATATGACCTTGGAAAAGGTCTACATTGATATTTCTGACTGCATCTTTGCGACAGAGGATGATATGTTAAATGTGATTAATTACAATTATAGCAAAAGGAGCTTTCTGTTTATGATGAAACCGGTTTTTTTGGAAAATGCAAAAAAGCTGCGGAAAAAGTGGAATCTATGAGTCTTGAAAAAGGAGATTTTTAAGGTTTGGTCTTTCAGGGCATCTGAAGAAAATATCAGAAAATATGGAGAGATTTGGTCATGAAGGAGAATTGTCTGGAGGAAAAGAGAGAGAAGGGTGGAAAGTGGAAGTGTGAAAAGGAATATCATGTACCACCTGTGAAAGAGCCGCTTCATATCAGGGTGGAAGTGCCGGGATCAAAGAGTATTACGAACCGTGCACTTTTATTAGCGGCTATGGCAGATGGAGCTTCGGAATTAGATGGAGTTCTTTTTAGCGAGGATTCGGAGGTTTTTATAAAAGCATTAAAGGATTTGGGTTTTTCGGTGGAAGCAGAGAAAGCGAAGCATTTTGTAAGGGTGGAGGGAATCGGAGGAGGGATTCCGAAAAAGAAAGCGGAGATTTTTGTAGGCAGTGCAGGAACGGCAGCCAGATTTTTGACCGCCTTTTTAGCGATGAATGATGGGGAATATGATCTGGATGCTACGGAGCAGATGAGAAAAAGACCGATGCGGGAGCTCCTTATGGCTTTAGAGGAGCTGGGAGCGGAGTTCGTATTTAAAGAGGAGGCATATCATTTTCCCTTTCGGGTGAAAGGCATACGGCAGGAGATGGAAAAAGCAGAGGTATCTTTAAACATCGACAGGAGCAGCCAGTTCCTGAGCGCACTTCTTCTTTCAGCACCGTTTCGGATTGGCTCCTTAAAGATCCATCTGACAGGGAAACGGAGTGCGAGGTCCTATGTGGAGATGACGGAGCAGATGATGAAGGAGTTTGGCCATGCCGGAGTAAAAAGGCTGGGGGAAAATGATTATGAGGTGGAAAGAGGAAAATACCAGCCGGGTAGATATGAAATCGAACCGGATGTTTCTGCAGCCTGCTATTTCTATGCGATGGCAGCAGTGACCGGGGGGAGCGCGGTGGTCTCCCGGATGAAAAGGGATTCCCTGCAGGGAGACATGAAATTTTTATCGGTTCTTAAGAAAATGGGCTGCAGGGTGGAGTTGAAAGAAACTGAGGATGACAGGGAAAGTCTGATTTTATACGGGCCGGAAGGAGGGAGGCTTCGAGGCTTCGATGAATCCTTTAGCGATTTTTCCGACCAGACCATGACAGCTGCGGCGATTGCGCCGTTTGCCGATTCTACGGTGACGATCCGGGGAATTGCACATATCAGAGGGCAGGAGTCGGATCGGGTTTCTGCCATCGAGACGGAACTGAAAGCTATGAAGGTCCGATGTGAGACGGAAAAAGACCGGATTACGATTTATCCGGGAACGCCTGTGGGGACGAAGGTTCATACCTATCATGACAATAGGGTGGCGATGGCGTTTGCAATTACCGGACTTATGACGGATGGTGTCATCATTGAAGATCCGGATTGCTGTAAAAAAACATTTCCGGAGTATTTTGAAATTTTAGAGGAGATATGTAAAGAGGGGATATCATAAATTGAGTACAAAAAAGACAGGGAGGCTTTTGATATGAAAAAATTGATGGATGTTTTACAGGAGATTTTAAAAAAGACATTTACAGAGGCGGGGTATGATGAAAAATATGCAAAGGCAGCTTTTTCCAATCGTCCGGATTTGTGTCAGTTTCAGTGCAATGGAGCATTAGCTGCTGCAAAGGAGTATAAAAAAGCACCCATTCAGATTGCAGAAGAGGTCGTAAAAAAATTAGAGGGAAGTGATACATTTTTAGAGATCACGGCACAGAAGCCTGGTTTTATAAACATGATTGTCAGCCATGAATTTTTGGCAGATTATATCAATCAGCTCGCAGAGGATGAGAGGTTTGGTGCAGAGAAGGCAGAAAAACCGGAAACCATTGTCATTGATTATGGTGGAGCCAATGTGGCAAAACCCCTCCATGTGGGACATTTGCGTTCGGCCATTATCGGAGAAAGTATAAAAAGGACTGCGAGGTATATGGGGCATAAGGTGATTGGGGATGCACACCTGGGAGATTGGGGACTGCAGATTGGGCTTATCATCACGGAGCTTAAGCACAGGCAGCCGGAGCTTGTCTATTTTGATGAGAGCTACGAGGGGGAGTATCCGGCAGAGCCGCCCTTTACCATGGCGGATTTAGAGGAAATCTACCCTTATGCGAGCGGATATTCCAAGGAGCATGAGGATTATAAAGAAGAAGCACAGGGGACAGTAGCAGAGCTGCAGGCTGGGAGAAAAGGTTATCTTGCCCTTTGGAAACATATTTTAGAGGTTTCTTTGGTGGATCTGAAAAAAATCTATACGAAATTAAATTTGTATTTTGAACTTTGGAAAAAGGCGACGGATGCACAGCCGTATATTCCGGATCTGGTACAGGGAAGGAAGGATG
>JAFVAA010000407.1 GCA_017476305.1 Lachnospiraceae bacterium | reverse complement strand
GGGATAGGAGATTATCCAAAAAATTGGTTTTTGGCGGCTGGGATTATTGGTATTTGCAGGTGTGGTCCTTTTATTTTTTTCTTTTCCGGGAGAGAATGGGACTTCGGAAAGGCCGGAGGAACAAAAAGCACGGCAAAGCGATGGGGAGCTTGTTTTAGAGGCGATGGAGCGGTACGCGGACCAAAAGGAAAGGGAAGTAGAGGAGCTTTTAGAAAAAGTGGAAGGAGTCGGAAGGGTAAAGGTGATGCTTACGCTTTCCTCTTCCGAGCAGCGGGTTCCCATGCAGAACGGACAGTCAAAGGAGGAAGAAATAAAGGAGAAAGACAGGGAGGGGGCGACCAGAGATACCAGTGAGTACGAGTCGCAGAAGGAAAATGTATTGATACAAAAGGAGGGGGAAGCCGGCCCTTATGTGGTACAGATATATGCTCCTTTGGTGGAAGGGGTGGCGGTGGTGGCAGAGGGAGCGGATAGTGGTGAAAAGAAAAAAGAAATAATTGAAACGATCCAGGCATTATTTCGAATAGAAGCACATAAAATTAAAGTGATGAAAATGGAATGATACCGGGGGCTTTGAAACGGAATGGAAATACATAAAGTGACTTACCGGTGTCAGAAAATATGGCATTTAGATATGCAGAAAAGTGGAGGGCAAAGTGAAAAAAATCATGAAAAAAAACCAAATCATTATTACGGCATTAGCAATTATGATCGTCGTGGCAGGGTATTTAAATTTTACCGGCCAGGAGATCAGTACCAGCGGGCTTGTGTCATCCAGGCTTACGAAGCAGACGGAGGAGAAGGAGGAAAAGAAAGAAGAGACTGAAACAAAGAAGACAAACGATGCTTCAGAAGCGGGGGATAGTGAGGAAATATCAGAGGAAGATCTTACAAGTGCGGACTATACGGTAAATGACCAGGGAGAGATCATTGCTTCAGAAGAAAATCCCGGAGAGGCAGTGATGGTGTCTAATCAGCTGAGCAGTGATTATTTTTCCTCTGCAAAGCTTTCCAGAGAGCAGAACCGTGCAAAAAATAAGGAAACATTGATGGAGATCATCAATAATAAGGAAATCGCATCCAAGGATAAAAAGAAAGCAGTAGCAGAGGTAGCAGAGCTGACCAAAACCTCAGAACAGGAAAATGCTGCAGAATTAATGTTAGAGGCTAAGGGATTTACCGAAGCGGTCGTTAGTATTAGTGATGGCTCCGCAGATGTCGTAGTGAATGTTTCTGAGCTTACAGAAAAGGAAATGGCTCAAATTGAAGATATTATAAAAAGAAAAACGGATGTTTCCCCGGAGAATATTGTCATTACTCCTGTGAAGGTAGAAAAAAAGAAATAAAAAGTTAAATGGTTTACGATTGCAAAAGATGTATAATCTGTTATAATAGTATAAAACATCAATGCAGATAGAAATACAGGAGGTAGTTTCAGTGGGAAGTGAACAGGAAATACGGGAGCAGGAGTGCATGGAGAACAAAAAAAGCCTGGGGGAAGTAAAGATCGCATCTGATGTAGTTGCTACGATTGCCGGTCTGGCTGCAAACGAAGTGGATGGAGTCGATTCCATGTCAGGAAATATTACAAATGAGATCATAGGAAAGTTTGGTGTGAAGAACAGGTCAAAGGGTGTCCGGGTTACGATGGAGGCAGATTGTGTGCGGGTGGATATGCACCTGAATATGAAGTATGGTTACAGTATTCCGGAGGTCGTAGAGCAGGTCCAGGAAAGAGTGAGCCAGCAGATAGAAACCATGACGGGGCTTCATGTACCAGAGGTGAATATCAGGATCGCCGGAGTCCGTCTTAGCGAAAATTAGCATAGTGCAAGCGGCAGGCATTCTGTTTCGGTGCGGTTTTAAACGGAACAGCGTGCAGGGACTGATATTGCACCAGAGGGATGGAAATATGACAAAGAGAAAAATAAGAGAGAACTTATATATTATGCTGTTTCAGACTACGTTCTATGCGGAGGATGACTGGGCATTTCAGGCAGATTTGTTTTTAGAGGATTTAGAGGGAAAGGATGCGACGAAAAAAGCAAAGACAGAATTAAAAGAGCGATTTGGGCAGATTTGTATTCATCTTTCTGAAATTGATGAAAGGATTTCTGAAAAGTCGAAGGGCTGGCGTTTGGAGCGGCTGGCAAAAACGGATTTAGCCATTTTACGTCTGGCTGTGTTCGAAATGCTTTTTGATGAGGATGTCCCAAATCCTGTGGCGATCAATGAGGCTGTGGAGCTGGCGAAAAAATATGGCGAGGAAAAATCCGGTGGATTTGTAAATGGGGTATTGGCATCCATAGAGAAAGAAATGGAAAAAAATTTAAAAAATAGCGATGATTAAAAAGCGCCTCTTAAAGGAGGGGCTTTTTGATGCACAGGCCCGTGGAGGATATGACAGACATATGCCGGATACGGGGCACAGGAGATTTTATATGGCTGTATTAGAAGAACTGTCAAAGGACGAATTTGAAAGAGAAAAACAGAAAAAAATAAATGAAATTGAAGTAGTACTAAGGAATTTTTTAAAGGACAGCAGGGGGGAGTTAAGGCTGCAGCATACCATTCTGGAGGCTATGGAGTATAGCCTGATGGGTGGCGGAAAGAGACTTCGTCCGATGTTCATGGAGGAAGCCTATGCACTTTTTTCGAAGAACCGTGAAAAGGAAGAAAGCACGCTTTTTTATTTCATGGCAGCCATGGAAATGATTCATACGTATTCTTTGGTTCATGATGATCTGCCTGCTATGGACAATGATGATC
>JAFVAA010000406.1 GCA_017476305.1 Lachnospiraceae bacterium | reverse complement strand
TATGACAATGCCTGGCATTTCCCCGATGATATCCGCAATCCTGATCTGTTCCCCTTCACAGTTTCTTCCATAAAAACACTCTTCATCGACAGGTCCCTGTCCCCATTTTGATTTATTCTTTTTAAAGGAATTTCCCTGTCCGAACTCCTCTTTTTCTTTTCGATTTTCTTTGGCATATGTGCTTTTCTCTGAAAGCTTATCTCTTTTTCCGGTGCCGTTCTTCGGAGCTGCCGCATCCATCTCCTGAAACCTCTGTGCACTTTCTGCGGCAGCGAGTGCTGCATACTCTGCGTCTTTTGCAGTTCCATAAACGATACCATCTGCAGAAACCGCCTGCGCTTCTTCAGCTCTTCGAAGCTCTGCATATTCCTCACTGGAAAACGGAGCCTTACTGTACAGATCCTTTACCTTGATGCTGGAAAAATATCCCTGCTCATTTCGTCTGTATACTTCATACCCCACAGTTTCCCCGGACTTCTTTTCGAAGGAAAATTCTACATGAACCTCCATCTGAAAACCTGCTTTTTCCTTAAAAATCCCGGAAAGCAGAGTAGAAATTTCCTCTCTCCTCGCGCGAAATAAAAGATCATCTTCGCAGCGAAGCGTCATCTGTGTCCCCTCTACAGAAACCTCCCCTTTATAGAGCATATGAAAAAGAAGTGCGTTTTTTTCCCGCAGGATTTCAAAAACGCTCTCCTTATATTCCTTCCAGAAAATCTCCGGTGTATATTGTTCTGATAAAGAAAACTGATCGCTTACAGTAACCCGAAACCCCATTCTTCGCATTGCATGATCCAAAGAATGCTCTAATAGTTTAATCTCCCGGTACGGGATCACAAAATCCGCCCCGATGGAAACATGTACACTTTTATTCTGCTTTGATACAATAATTCTCTTTACATATACTTTTTCAAACAGCTTTTTCTGCCGGTCTGTCAGCTTCAATTCGTCAAAGGTATCTAACAATCGTTTTTCCATGCACCAAGCTCCTCTTTTAACACGTTCAAAAGCTCCTCTTCCGGAACCTTCCTTATCACTTCTCCCTTTTTGATGAGAAGTCCCTCTCCTTTTCCTCCGGCTATCGCTACATCTGCATCCTTTGCCTCACCGGGACCATTGACCACACAGCCCATCACAGCCACCTTGATATCTGCATCCATATCTTCTACCAGCTTCTCCACTTTCCCGGCCAGACCGATGAGGTCAATCTGCGTTCTCCCGCAGGTCGGACAGGATACCACTGTCACTCCGCCCTTTCGAAGTCCCAGAGTTTTTAAAATCAGCTTTGCTGCCCGGACCTCCTCCACAGGAGCCCCCGTCAGAGAGACACGAATCGTATCACCGATGCCCTGATACAGGATATTTCCCAGACCTACCGCCGATTTTATGCTTCCCTGCACCACGGAACCGGACTCTGTAATTCCGACGTGAAGCGGATAATCCGTTTTTTTCGCAATCAGTTCATGTGCCTTTATGCACATCAGTACATCGGAAGATTTAATACTGATCACCAGATTATCATAGCCCATTTCTTCAATGGTCTGCACCTGTTTTAGTGCACTTTCCACCAGTCCCTCTGCTGTCACAGCACCGTATTTCTTTAGAATCTCCTTCTCTAAAGAACCGCTGTTCACGCCCACACGAATCGGAATCTGCCGCTCCTTTGCCACATCCACCACGGCCTGTACTTTTTACTTTGAACCGATATTTCCAGGATTGATCCGTATCTTATCTGCACCGTTCTCCATCGCTGCAATCGCCAGACGGTAATCGAAATGAATATCTGCCACCAGAGGAATATGAATTTCTTTTTTTATCTCAGAAATCGCCTTAGCCGCCTCCATGGTAGGGACAGCAGAACGAATGATCTCACATCCTGCCTTTTCCAGCTCCAAAATCTGGTTTACTGTAGCAGATACATCCTCTGTCTTTGTATTTGTCATAGACTGGATTGCCACCGGATTTCCACCCCCGATGCTCACATCCCCAATCCGGATTACTCTGGTCCTCTCTCTCATCATTTATCAATCCCACTCCTGTTCCTGAAATGTTCCTATTCACAGCTTCGCTGCTCTAGTACATCATAAATTTAATTCCTTTATGATGTACTAGTAACAAGCGGCTCTTTCAGAGCCATCCCAAATCAACTAGTGCAAAATCCTCACAATATCATTGTACATGACAAACACCATCAAAACCATCAAAAGCGCAAACCCCGCAAAATGCACATATCCCTCTTTTTCCTTATCGATCGGTTTCCTGCGAATCGCCTCGACAATGATGAACAAAATCCTTCCGCCATCCAAAGCCGGAATCGGCAAAAGATTCATCACACCCAGGTT
Source organism: Lachnospiraceae bacterium (assembly GCA_017476305.1). Taxonomy (GTDB): domain Bacteria; phylum Bacillota; class Clostridia; order Lachnospirales; family Lachnospiraceae; genus Butyribacter. The sequence goes on along the minus strand of JAFVAA010000406.1, from coordinate 3,498 downwards.
CGCACTTAAAAGCACAGACATATAGAGCATATTAAGCACCACCATCCAAATGCCTTCCTGACTCGTCTGCTCAATCACATCCCCTACCGTATTCACGATTCCCACAGGTCCGGAAAGTGCCTTGATACTGATGGCACCGGTAATGAGCTGCTTTAAACTGCCTAGCGTCGTCACGATCCAGTATTATACTTCCACGACAATGTACTTTATGACCTGAAATGCATTTCCTGTCTTCTCCCTTGCCTCGGCAAATACGCCCAAGGTATTTGTCTCATAAGCCACAGGTGCTATTTTATACTCCTTAACAGTATCTCCTCGCCTGATTTCAAAGGTCACTTCCTTTCCATCATTGTACTTCTCCATGATGGTCTTTAGCTCTGCACCATTATTCACCGGCTCACCATTTACAGAGACGATCTCATCTCCAGCCTTTACACCGGCTTTTTCAAACGGTTTATCCTCGGAAAGAGCAGAGATTTTTGCGGAATGGTTCTCCTCTGCAGAATAAGAAAAGCCAAACAGATTCGTTTTGTACTTCGGGCTAAAGGTAAAGGTCTTTTCCTTGCCGTCACGCTCTACTACTACAGTCACATCACTTCCATCCAGAGGATGAAGCTGCATATAGGTTTCCACCTCGCGCCCAATAGTGATTTTATGGCCATTGATGCTTTTGATGATATCTCCCTCTTCAATGCCTGCCATCTTCGCCGGCTGATTATCATACGCTGCGAAGACCTCCGGGTAGTCGATCCCCGACTGTGCTATAATAATGATGGACAGAACGAATGCTAAGATAAAATTAAAGAACGGTCCTGCAAAAACGATGGTAAATCTCGCCCACTTTCCCTTAGTATTAAAGGAATCTTCGGAATAGACATCCTCATCCTCGCCCACCATGGCACAGGAACCGCCAATTGGTAAAAGTTTCCAGGAGTACTTCGTCACATCCTGCCAGTCTTCATCCGCATCATATGCCTTCTGGGAGCACAAAAACTTTACCTTCATTCCCTTTGACGTTTTTGCCACAGTAATCAGACGAGGTCCCATTCCCACAGAAAATTCCGGTACTCCAACCCCGTTTTTCTTCGCAAAAATGAAATGTCCAAGCTCGTGAATGACAACGATGATCGTAAAAATTAATAACGCTACTACAATATTCATATGCTACCTCATCTCCCTAATCTGCTAAAGTTACTTTTGTATTATCTTTTATATGTTATATTCAGTAACGGAATTAAATTCCGTTACTGAATTAAATTCCGTTACTGAATATAATATATCTTTATATATTATATATGTCAACCTTTTATTCATTCCTATTTCCTATTATATTCACAATCCATTCTTTGATGTACCTCTCTCTCCACCTCCAAAATCTCCTCTAAGGATGGCTCTGCTATGAGATGATGCTGCTCCATTTCCTCTGCGATAAGCTCTGTGATCCGAAGATAGGATATTTTTTTTTCTAAAAACAGAGAAACCGCCTTTTCATTTACCGCATTATAGACGGTAGGCATGCTTCCGCCTGCTTTCCCTGCTTCATAGCCAAGCTTTAGTCCGGAGAAGGTCTCCATATCCGGATTTTCAAAGGTGATCCCTGCAAGCTTTGTAAAATCCAAGGCTTCCCCCATTCGTTTCCGTCTTTCCGGATAACAGAGTGCATACTGGATCGGCAGTCTCATATCCGGCGTGCCAAGCTGCGCTATCACAGCCCCGTCTCTATATTCCACCATCGAATGAATGATGCTCTGTGGCTGCAAAAGGACCTGTATTTTTTCGAATTCCATTCCAAACAGCCACTTTGCCTCCATCACTTCTAATCCTTTATTCACCATTGTTGCGGAATCAATCGTAATCTTTTTCCCCATGGACCAGTTCGGATGATGAAGTGCCTCCTCTACTGTAACATTCGCAAGCTCCTCCCTCTTTTTTCCGCGAAACGGACCACAGGAGGCAGTCAGCCAGATTTTTTCCACCTCTTTCTTTTCTTCTCCGTTCAGACACATAAAAATCGCAGCATGTTCGCTATCCACAGGAAGCAGCTTCACTCCATATTTTTTCACCAAGGGCATGATAATATGCCCTGCCGTCACCAAGGTCTCTTTATTTGCAAAAGCAATATCCTTTCCTGCTTTGATTGCCTCGATAACAGGACGAATCCCGATCATCCCCACTACGGCTGCCACAACAATATTCCCCTCGGACATCGTGGCGCATGCATTCAGCCCATCCATGCCGGAAACCACCTCAGGATCCCCTGTTGAAAACTTCTATTTCAGCTCTGCAGCCTTTTTCTCATCGTAGACACAAACCAGCTTCGGATGAAATTCCAGGATGTGTTTTTCTAAAAGTTCCGTATTTCCCCTGGCTGCAAGCGCAACGACCTCCATATCTTCATTTTCTCTGACCACCTCCAGAGTCTGTGTTCCAATGGAACCTGTAGAACCAAGTATCACAATTTTTTTCATAGTCCTCATCCCTTACTTTTTAAATGTGAAAGAAAACCACCAGATAATATACGATCGGAGCGATGAAAATAATGCTGTCGAACCGGTCTAAAATCCCACCATGCCCCGGAATCAGTTTTCCATAGTCCTTAATATCATGATTTCTTTTGATCGCAGATGCCGTCAGATCTCCTATCTGTGAAATCACAGCAGAAATCCCACAGATCAATGCCAGTTTCCACAGGTATTCCTTTGAATCAAACAGCACCAGTGCGAAAATAAGACCAATCAGTGCTGCGCCAATCACCCCTCCTGCACATCCCTCAATCGTTTTATTCGGACTTAAAGCAGATGGCATTTTATGTTTTCCTATCAGCTTTCCTACACAATATGCACAGGTATCAGAGCCCCACGCTCCTATGAAAATCAGCCATACATATAATACGCCATTTTCCACAAATCTCAGCCGGAATACAAAGGACATCATCAACGTCACATAAAAAATACCAAAAAACAGCATTGTCATCTGCTCAGAATCATATTTTGGATAGCAGATGACATAGCAGACCATCAAAAGAATCAGAGTACAGATGAGCCATGCCAAAACATGTTCATATGTAACCCTTCGGAACGGCTGTAAGCCACCATCCGTGTTCAAAATAAGCACATCTAATCCCACACCGGACAGATAACCGATGATTCCCGGAACTGTTTTTTCCATACCGACTGCCCGGTACAGTTCATAAAGTCCTATCACGGAAATCACAGTGATCAGCCCAAACAGAGGATAACCACCTGCCACAATAAAAGTAATCGCAATTATCATTAACACAATTCCGCTTAATAACCTTGTACGAAACATAGCTCTGCTCACCACCTCACATTCTAAACGCCGCCAAACCTGCGATCCCTGCTTTGATAAAATTCGACTGCTTTTTCCAGATCCTCTTTGCTAAAATCCGGCCACAAAACATCCGTAAAAAAGAACTCTGCGTATGCCAGCTGCCACAGCAGATAATTCGAAAGTCTCTGTTCCCCGCTGGTCCGTATC
>JAFVAA010000037.1 GCA_017476305.1 Lachnospiraceae bacterium | reverse complement strand
GCTATTGCGGCAAATTGCGGCAATTCGCGGCAAATCAGTTCTGTTAGAAAATGCTAACTTTTATGATTCGTGTACTTTTTATCTGCCACGGCAGTCTTTGCCCGGCGGCGAATAGTTGCTTAAAGTGGCGATAAATGGCAATTCGTAATTTCTTATACCAACATTGTACCAACATTCAGAGAGAAAACCTGACATACGAGCGTTTGACCAAAAGAAGATAGATTGAAATAGAATATAATGGAAAAGCAATGCTTTTTGCATTGCTTTTCCGGCTATAGTGATATAATCGGGTTTAGATAGTGAGGTAAATGAATGAAACTACAGTTTGAATGGGACGAAGAGAAAGAGCTAATCAATATCTCTAAGCATGGCATCGATTTTGAAACAGCGAGCCATGTATTCCCGGATCCAAATCGTCTGGAATACTATGATGAGGCTCACAGCTTTGCCGGGGAAGAACGGTATATCACGATAGGATTTGTCGAAGAGATACTGACAGTTGTGTATACCGAACGGATAAAAGCACTACGTATTATCTCTGAGAGAGTGGCAACGAAAAAAGAAAGGGCGATCTATTATGGCAATCAGGAAATATGAATTAAGTGCGGAACAAAAGCTTATGGAAGAACAGATCAATATGGTCAGGGAGGCGGCAAAACGTCCTATTGTTACTGACGATGACAATCCGGAACTGACAGACGAACAGCTGGCATCGTTCCGAAGAGTACATGAGGACAGACAGGCAGACCGAAAGAGGCAAAATGTTACATTACGCCTTACTCCGCAGGCAATCCGGAAGGCTAAATCTTTAGGGAAGGGATATAGTGGGATTCTAAGCCGCATTGTGGAGAGTGTACTGGATGATCCCGCTGTATTACGTAAATATTTGTAGCCTATGTGATGCATGACTTCCTTTGTTCTGGTACAGATGAGAGGAAGACGAAACTTCTGGCAGAAAAGGCCAGACAGAGAAGGGAAGCCCTATGTCCAGTTTCACAAAAGATGCTATTAAAATGACATTTGTAAGCCTTCTTGACCAGAAGCCCCTGAACCAGATTACAGTAAAAATGGTCGTGGAAGAGTGCGGAATTAACCGCAACTCCTTTTATTACCATTTCCAGGATATACCGGCACTGCTTGAAGAAATCATTATGGACCATCTTGAGCAGTTTGTCAGGAAGTACCCTACCATCGATTCCGCGGAGGCCGCCCTGAATGCGGCTGCCGACTTCACAATGGAAAACCGCCGCGTCCTGCTGCATATCTACCATTCGACAAACCGTGACATCTATGAACGGTACCTGTGGAAAGAATGTGATTACATCGTGTCCGCCTATGGAAAGACCCTCGTTAAGGATCTGGACATTTCTGAAAGCGACAGGAGAATACTCGTTCATTTTTATAAATGCGAATGCTTTGGTCTTGTGATTGACTGGCTGAACCAGCAGATGAAACCGGATATCCATAAGGAAATATCCCGGCTGTGTGAACTGCATCACGGGATGATTGAAGAGATGATAAAACGCGCGGCTAAAAAATAAAATCAGATAGACAACCTTTCCCCCATGCCCAAAAACAGGCATGGGGTTTCTATATGGATATTGCCATGCTTTGAGAAATCTTTCCCGCATTACTTCATTCAGCCTATGCAGGAAATTCATATCCCCATGTAGAAAATGAACTGTCCGATGCCTTGCGTATTTATGAAGATGAAGACACTTCGGATCAGGCGAAGAGCGGGTGTTATGATCTGTGTTCTGACGATATGTGGTCAGTGACCGTCTATATCATTCGTACTGACTTGTGAGGATCACTCCAGATAGACAAATCTCTGTTCATGTCTGAAAAATAGGCACGGGAAGAGATTTGTCCGTTTTCCGCCCCTGCGTTTTTCGGTATTTTCAGAAGGAAGACACGAAGGCAAGCCGAACAGACAGAAAGGGGATGGTCATATGCAGAATACAACACCTATGCGAATTGCAAAGACGGGGTATATTATCCTGTCAGCAGTGCTGTGCATTATAGGGATCAGTTTTATTGCGTATCCTGAAACGGCATCGGTGCTGATCGGCACGGTAATAGGGATTACTTTCTGTGCTTTTGGTGTAATCAAAATTATAGGGTACCTGTCCAGGGACCTGTTCCGGCTGGCTTTCCAGTACGACCTGGCATTTGGAATCCTGGTGCTGACACTGGGCGTCATTTCAATGGTGCATCCGGTAAACACCTGGAGCTATACGTGCATTGCGTTTGGCATCTGTGTTTTGGCAGACAGCCTTTTCAAAGTCCAGATTTCCCTGGATGCCCGTGTCTTCGGCATTCGTTCCTGGTGGATGATTCTGGTTCTGGCTGCTGTTGCAGGAACTTTCGGGGTATTGCTTGTATTCAGGCCTTCTACGTCATCAAACATGATGGCAATCCTGATCGGGGTATCCTTGCTGGCTGACGGTATCATGAATCTTGCTACAGTTCTGTCGTCTGTTAAGATTATCAGCCACCAGGTCAGTGATAGAGTGATCGACGCGGATTACTATGAGGAGTGACAGGCAGGAGGCTGC
>JAFVAA010000405.1 GCA_017476305.1 Lachnospiraceae bacterium | reverse complement strand
GAAAAAAGAGAGTCCATCCTTCGCTCGCAGGGCGAGAAGGAATCTGCGATTTTAGTAGCACAGGGTAAAAAGGAAGCAGCAATCTTAGATGCAGAGGCAGATAAGGCAGCTGCCATCCTTCATGCAGAGGCGAAAAAGGAAGCGACCATCAGAGAAGCAGAAGGTCATGCAGAGGCTATCTTAGCGGTACAGAAAGCAAAGGCAGATGGTATCCGTATGTTAAATGAAGCAGGGGCGACGAAGGAAGTCATTCAGTTAAAGAGCTTGGATGCCTTTGAAAAGGCTGCTGACGGAAAGGCGACAAAGATTATCATTCCGTCGGAAATTCAGTCTTTAGCAGGGCTTGCTACTTCTGTGAAGGAGATCGTCAAGGAGTAGGCCCGTCAAAGAGTAAATACCGTTTACGGTTGTTTGGATATAACGATTCAGGCTTGACTGAATCGTTGTATCTAAGAAAGAATTTCGTGTGAGAATGGGAGCAGACAGAAGGAAAGGAACAGGAGGCTCAGAAAATGAGTGATAAGATAAATTTAAAGGGACGTCATTTTTTGACACTGAAGGATTTTTCGCCGGAGGAGATCGACTATCTGGTGAATTTAGCGGCAAAGCTAAAGGAAAAGAAGAAAAAAGGGGAGCTCACCTGCCATTATATAGGAAAAAATGTGGCACTTATTTTTGAAAAAACGAGTACACGTACCCGCTGCTCTTTTGAGATAGCGGCACATGATATGGGGATGGGAACGACCTATCTGGATCCAAAGGGTTCCCAGATAGGGAAGAAGGAGAGTATCGCTGATACGGCGAGAGTTCTGGGGAGGATGTTTGACGGAATCGAATACCGTGGATACGGGCAGGAGATTGTAGAGGAATTAGCGAAATATGCCGGAGTTCCTGTGTGGAATGGTCTGACAAATGAGTATCATCCGACACAGATGTTAGCAACACTCCTTACCATCAGGGAGCATCTGGGAAGTGAAAAGGGAATTAAGTTGGTATATATGGGAGATGCCAGATATAACATGGGAAATTCCCTGATGATTCTGTCTGCAAAGATGGGAATGGATTTCGTGGCTTGTACGGCGAAGGAGTATTTCCCGGAGGCAGAACTGGTAGAGGAGTGCCAGAAGTATGCAGAAGCCTCCGGGGGTTCGATTACACTTACGGAGGATGTGATGACAGGGACAAAGGATGCAGATGTCATCTATACCGATGTATGGGTATCCATGGGAGAACCGGAGGAGGTATGGGAGGAGCGTATCCGCCTTTTATCTCCTTATCAGGTGAATAAAGAGGTGATGGAAAATGCGAAAAAATCTGCCATCTTTACACACTGTCTGCCGGCATTTCATGATCTGAAAACAGAGGTAGGCAGGGACGTATTTGAAAAATTCGGTCTGAAAGAGTTAGAGGTTACGGATGAGGTATTTGAGTCAGAGCAGTCCGTGGTCTTTGATGAGGCCGAAAACAGAATGCATACGATCAAGGCCGTGATGGTAGCGACATTAGGTGAGTGGGAATAGAAAGATTGCGCTTCATTTAGATAAGAGTTATGAGTTTGCCCACATAACGAAAAATGTTGGAACATATGGAAAAGAGGAATAAATGAAGGCGAAGATTTTAAGAGCATTGAAGGAAACGAAGGAGGAATTTATTTCCGGTGCCAGACTTTGTGAACAGTTTGGGGTATCCAGGCAGGCAGTCTGGAAAAATATTTCGGCATTGAAAGAGGCTGGATATGAAATTGAGTCTGTGTCAAATAAAGGCTATCGTCTGGTATCGTCACCAAAGCGATTATACGGACCGGAAATCGAATGCAGACTTTCGGAAGGGAATATCTGCAAAAAAGTACTGGGCTTTGATGAGATTGACTCTACGAATACGAAGGCAAAGCAGCTCGCAGAGTTTGGGGAGGAAGAGGGAACTCTGATCATTGCAGAGAGACAGACTGCAGGAAAGGGCAGAAGGGGACGAAGCTGGAGTTCGGAGAAGGGGGATGGGATTTATATGTCCCTTCTTTTAAGACCGAAGGCAATCCCGCCGAAAGCGTCGGGACTGACGATTTTGGCATCTTTAGCTGTGGCGGGAGCCATTAAAAAAATCAGTAGTCTGCCTGTAGAAATCAAATGGCCGAATGACATTGTCGCCGGAGGGAAAAAAATCTGCGGGATTCTGACAGAGATGAGTTCTGAGGAGAGTTATATCCATTATGTGGTGATTGGAATCGGGATCAATGTAAATACGGAGACATTCCCGGAGGAATTGGAGTACAGGGCTTCTTCGATTTATCTGGAAACCGGAGAAAAAACGGATCGTCTGAGTCTGGTGGCAGAAATCTTAAATTCTTTCGACACGTACTATAAACGCTTTATGAAGGAGCAAAGTCTGGTTCCCTTTTTAGAGGAGTATAATGCGGTTTTAGTCAACAGAGAGAAGGAAGTTAAAATTTATTATGGCATGGTAGAGACTGCAAAGCCGGAGGAAATCGAAAGCGGGATTGCCAAGGGGGTTGACGGGGACGGTTCTCTGGTGGTTCTCGTAGACGGAAAGGAAAAGCATATTGTTTCCGGTGAGGTTTCTGTCCGTGGGGTTATGGATTATACGGATTAGAGAAAAAATTCCGGTGACGATTCGCAGACAGATGAGTACCAGTTATGGAAAATTTTAGGAGTGTTAGAGGAAAATGGAAGAAATCAAGGGAGTCATCCTGTGCGCATCCAGTGCGTATGAGGAGAAATATTATTTAAATCCGGATTTTGAAAGGCTGCCTGCCGGAGTGAAGGAGGAGCTGCAGATTTTATGTGTGCTCTATACGGCAGATGTCGGTGGGATTTTGACACTTCACTTCGATGAGGAGGGGAATCTTCTTTTTCATGTCACGGCAAAGGAAGAGGATTTTCTGTTTGATGAGATTGGAAGTGTGTTAAAAATCAAACAGATTCAGTCTGAAAAGCAGGAGCTTTTAGAGGGACTTGAGATGTACTATAAAGCGGTGTTTTTACATCAGAATGTGATATAAACGAATCATGATTTTGGGCTGACATATATTTATAGGATTCTATCAAGAGAGGAAGGAGATTCCGGATTTCATAGCTTTTATGGAGTACTGGAGAAGATGGTAAAGAGCAATGTTATTAGCAGTAGATGTAGGAAATACAGATGTTACGTTTGGAATTTTTAACAAGGATGATTTGATTGCAAGATTTCGTTTTACCGTAAAGGTACCGAGAACTTCGGATGAATACGGGGAGCTGATCTGTAATATTTTAGAGCAAAGAGGCTATTCGCCAAAGGATATCGGAGAGGTGAACATTGCTTCCGTGGTACCGAAAATCATGTATTCCTTTACGAGTGGAATTATCAAGTATCTGAACTGTCAGCCTATCGTGGTAGGGGCAGGAACGAGGACGGGCATCCGGATCAATACGATCAATCCGAAGGAAATCGGACCGGATCGGATTGTGGATGCGGTGAGTGCATACGAACAGTATGGCGGACCGGTTGTCGTAGTGGACTACGGGACGGCGACGACGTATGACCT
>JAFVAA010000404.1 GCA_017476305.1 Lachnospiraceae bacterium | reverse complement strand
TTATCATTAATGATAGTGTGAAAACAGCCATGGAGGCAGATCCAGCAGGAGTGCATGTGGGACAGCAGGATATGAGGATTTCCGAAGCGAGAAGAATGCTAGGAGAGGAAAAAATCATCGGGGCTTCGGCGAGAACGGTAGAGCAGGCTTTAAAGGCAGAGAGCGAAGGAGCAGATTATCTGGGAGTGGGGGCTGTGTTTGGGACGAATACGAAGCAGGATGCGAAGACCATTGACCGGAAGCTGCTTCGCGAAATCTGTGATGCGGTAAAAATTCCTGTGGTGGCGATTGGCGGTGTCTCAGAAGAAAACATCATGGAGCTTGCCGGAACGGGAGCAGCCGGTGTGGCAGTCGTGAGTGCGGTCTTTGCGAAGGAGGATATCATGGGAGCGGCGAAGGCTTTGCGGAATATGGCAGGGCGGCTTTTCGGACAGCAGACCTGATCGTTTGTGAGTATAACATAAATATAAAAAAAGAGGATGGAGACAGGAATGACGGCAGAATTAAAAAAAGTCCTGACGATTGCAGGAAGCGATTCGAGTGGAGGAGCGGGCATTCAGGCAGATATAAAGACCATGCTTGCAAATGGAGTTTATGCGATGAGTGCGGTAACTGCACTGACGGCGCAGAATACGACGGGTGTATACGACATTATGGAAGCGTCACCGGAGAATTTAGCTGCACAGTTAGATGCTGTATTTACGGATATTTTTCCGGATGCCGTAAAAATCGGAATGGTATCAGGAAAAGAACTGATTCGTGTGATTTCGGAAAAATTGAAAAGCTATCAGGCGAAGCACATCGTGGTAGATCCTGTCATGGTTTCTACCAGCGGTTCCAAGCTATTGAAGGAGGATGCGATTTCAGCACTGGTGGAGGAGCTTTTCCCTTTGGCAGAGGTGATTACACCAAATCTTCCGGAAGCAGAGCTTTTGCTTGGAGAAAAAATAAGCACAAAACAGGATATGGAGCAGGCGGTGGTCCGTCTGGAAGAACGGTTTTCTGTCTGTGTACTTTTAAAGGGAGGGCATTTATCCGGGGGAGCAGACGATATACTGACAGAACGGGGAAGGGTACTCTGGATACCGGGAGAACAGGTGGATAACCCGAATACGCATGGAACGGGATGTACTCTTTCCAGTGCGATCGCATCCGGTCTGGCAAAGGGACTCTCCTTAGAGGAAGCGGTGAAGGGTGCAAAGGAGTATCTGACAGGTGCATTACAGTCTGGCCTGTCGCTTGGCAGAGGCAGTGGACCGCTGGATCACGGGTATCGATTGTGATAGTGTGACGGCCGATTTGTGTAGATTTTATGAATTTGTAAAAAAATCTGTAATAAAATGGTTTTTTATGATAAAATAAACGCTAAAGCGTTCATAATGCAAATTGCTCCGCAATTTGTGTTATGTCCAGAAAACGTGGACATTTTTATGATAAAATGATAAAACCGTAGGTTTTCGAGGGTTTTGCTTTCGATGGCGATCAATATGAGATAATGTCAAAAACAGAAGGAGGAGCACCTTGTTTGGTTATGTACAGATACGAAAGCCGGAGCTGAAAATCAAGGACTATGAGGTCTACCATGGGTTCTACTGTGGTCTTTGTTCCGTCTTAAAGGAGCAGTATGGCTTTTTAGGAGAATTTACGCTCACCTATGATATGACTTTTCTGGTGATCCTGCTTTCCTCCGTTTATGATCTTCCTGTGCAGAAAAGGAAAGAGCGGTGTCTGATACATCCTGCGAAAAAGCATTTAAAGCTTATAAATGAGGCAACGGAGTATGTGGCACATTTCAATATCCTTTTGGCTTATTATCATTT
>JAFVAA010000403.1 GCA_017476305.1 Lachnospiraceae bacterium | reverse complement strand
TTCCATAAACATTGCCAATACGATCAATAATATTTTTAATATCGCATTTTTTGCCATGGGGGATGCGATTGCAATTATCGTGTGGCAGCTTTTGGGAGCGAATAAAATGAAGGAGGCGAAAGATACTGCGTATAAGATCATAGTATTCGCTGTGATGATTAGTATTTGTGTGGCGATTCTAATGTCGGGAACCTCTGTATTTTTCCCGAAGCTCTATAATACGAATGAACATGCGAAGCAGTTAGCGACCAGGTATATCCTTGCCAATGCCTGTTTTATGCCGGTGGTGGCATTTTTGCATACTTCGTACTTTACGATTCGCTCTGGGGGAAAGACGGTCATCACTTTTATCTTTGACAGCGTGTTTGTCTGGTGCATCAGTATTCCGCTCGCCTATGTGCTGAGCCGGTATACCGGGATTCCGGCGGTGCCTATGTATGTGATGGTACAGTCGGCAGATCTGATTAAGTGTGTGATTGGGTTTATTCTGGTGCGGAAAGGGGTTTGGATGCAGAATATCGTGGAGCGGTGAAGTCTAACGGTAAAGGGACATTTTTTGACAGAAATAGGGGAATGTGGTACATTAAATAATAGTATTTACGTTACTATGAAAAGACAGAATTATCAGGAGGTAGGGAAAAATGATGAATCATTCCGATTTAAGGGACATTTTAAGAAGGATTGACCATAGGGGATATCCGGCTTATAAGGATACGAGAGGGAAATATGATTTTGGAAAATATGTGCTTTCCATCGACCATGTGCAGGGGGATCCGTTTGCGGCTCCTTCGAGACTGAGCGTGCATATCGACGGAAGGACGGCAGGATTTAAAGAGGAGCTTTATGATACGGACTGGCGCAGGGTGGCACTGGAGGATTTTCTTTTAAGAGAATTTGGGAAAAAGGTAAGTGAAGGGAGCTTTCAGGCACATGGTTCCGGAAAAAGCGGGCTGATTGGAGTCAGCAGACCGGGACAGGAGGTTTTAAAAAGAAGTGCATGCCTTTTGGACAGAAAGGATGGTTCTTTGGTGGTTCGTTTTCAGGTGGGATTTCCAGCCAGAGGACGTACTGTCCTTTCGGATGAGTTAGTAAAAATTTTATATGATATTTTACCAAAATGTGTAGAGAAATCCCTGTTTGCGACGGCATACCGTGCAGAATTTTTACAGAAAAATGCGGACCTTTCCGATGACAGACATTTTATCCGTGAGGAGCTTGCGAAAAGAGACCTGGTAGCTTTTATTGCGGACGGTTCCGTGCTGCCGAGAAAAAGCGGGGTATCGGACCTTCCGATGAAGGAGGCAGTGAAGTTTCAGGCACCGGATTCTCTGGCGGTGACGCTTTCCCTGCCGCATAAGGGAGAGCTTCGCGGCATGGGGGTGAAGAAGGGAATTACGCTGATCGTGGGCGGTGGATATCATGGGAAGTCCACCCTTCTTTCGGCGATAGAGCGTGGCGTGTATGACCATATCGCCGGAGATGGGAGAGAATATGTGATTACGGATGAAAACAGTGTGAAGTTAAGAGCAGAGGATGGCAGAAGCATCCAGAATACGGATATTTCGATGTTTATAAGAAACCTGCCAAACGGAAAGGATACGAAGCATTTTTATACCGAGGATGCGAGCGGAAGCACCTCACAGGCGGCAAATACGGTGGAGGCTTTAGAGGCAGGGGCGAAGTGTCTTCTCATCGATGAGGATACGAGTGCCACGAACTTCATGATTCGGGATGAGCTGATGCAGCGTGTAGTGGCGAGAGA
>JAFVAA010000402.1 GCA_017476305.1 Lachnospiraceae bacterium | reverse complement strand
TTCCGCAGGCTGAAAAAAGTGATATTGAAGTTTTGGCAGATCCGGAGCCTGTTCCGTTGGTGCAGAAAGATGTTTCGGAGCAGATGGAAAAGCCACAAGAAATGCCTATGGAGAATACGGCCAGACCTGAACATGAGCTGAATGAAAATGGATATATTGAGGGTGATCTGTACTGTGATAAATGTGGGGAATCTATCAATGAGAAAGTTTATGAGTGGTCAATCAATAAATTCGGCAGGCCGTTATGCATGAAGTGCCAGAGAGGAGGCAGAAGATGAGATTGATTAAAGTATCTACAGAACTAGAAATCTCAGATTATGAATTTCCGGTTGGTAGTTATGCTGAGCAGAATAAATTCTTTTGTAAGCTGATTGGAAACAACTGCGACACATGCGAGCAGGTATTACCATCCAGACTCTATACGGTTTTGGGACATGAATTTAATTTAACCAATACACCTGGAGAGAATGTGTGTATGTTGGTTGATGAAGATGGTTTATTGAAAACTGGAATGAAATTGAATATTCTCGGATGTTTTCTTTATAGAACAGATGAACATCTTAGCCCAATTATGGGAAATGTTTTGCTTGTAGGAAGACGATGGGGAAAAATGGCATTGAATTTTGTGGAATAGAAGAAAGCGTATTTGAATTATTGAAAAAGCAGTTAGCTTGGCTGGCTTTTGATTTAAAAAAGGGGGAGATGACAAAATGAAAATTTTACATACAGGAGATTGGCATATTGGTTCATTTAAGGGACCAGAAGAGAATGGAGTGAACCTTCGCTCCGTTGACACACAAAAATGTCTGGAAGAAATGGTGCGTGTCGCAGGAGAAGAAAAGCCGGAGCTGGCTCTTGTGTCTGGAGACATTTTCGACAGGGCGGAGATCTGGCAGGGGAGGAGCCACAAAGAGGTATTACAGGCTCGGAACATCATTATGGGATTGGCAAAAGCGTGTGGAAAGGTGATTGTAATGCGAGGTACTCCAAATCACGATAGCGCAGAGGCATTCGATGAACTGCAGGCACACTTTGAACTTGTATCAAATGTTGAAATAGTGACTACTCCACAGGTAATTCAGACCGATGATTTTAACATTGCTGCATTGCCGGGCTTTGACCGGGGAGTATTTAGGGCACAGCATCCCGGTCTTGGGAAAGAGGAAGAACATGAGGTAATGACAGAGGAACTAGCAAACATTGTACTGGGGTTAAAGGCACAATGTGAAACAGGAAAAAAATCAATCCTTATGTCGCACTACACGATACCGGGTTGTAATGCAGAATCAGGACAGACTATGATGCTGACTCAGTTTGAGCCGATCCTTATCCCGGAAAGCCTTAATGCAGCCGGATATGATTTAGTAGCAATGGGGCATATTCACAGACCACAGAAATTATCAAATGTGGAAAATTGCTTTTATTGTGGAGCTATCAATGCAATGACCTTTAATGATGAAGGTCAGGAAAGGGGCTTCTGGTTACATGAGGAACTTCCTTTTGACGGATGGAACAGTATTTTTCATAAGACACCATATCGTGAATTTGTTACTTTGCATTTCACAGATGCAGATGTAACTGCAATCAATCAGGGTAATTTGGATGAAGTTGCTTTGAATCTGTGGAGATATGACGGAAGTGTGCAGGGGAAGATTGTGAGGGTTCTTTACAGCTGCTCTTATGAGAATAACAAGGCTTTTAATACTGCGCTTTTGGAGAAGGCCCTGTATGAAGACGGAGCATTTTATGTAGCGGGGGTTCTTCCGGAAAAGGTGGAAGAAATCGTTGACCGCAGGGAATTGTCCGATATGGCAGATCCGGAGGAAAATCTAAGGGAATATTTAGAGCATAAACAGTATCCGGAAGAACAGATACAGGAGCTTATATTAAAAGCAAGACCTATCATAGCACAGGCGGAGGCAAATATGTCCATGGTGGCAGTTTCCGGAACATTTGAACCGGTAGAGATAGAAGTAAGAAACTATCGTGCTTATGAGGAAGAACATTTCAGTTTTGAGAATATCAGCTTTTGTACGATCAACGGACAGAATGGAGCAGGAAAAAGCAGTCTTTTTATGGATGCGATCATAGACTGTCTTTACGAAGAACCAAGAGAGGGTGATTTGGTCGGATGGATCCGGAATGATGAAAAGGCAAGGTCAGGTTCTATTATGTTCACATTCCGAATTGGTGAAAAGATATTCCGGGTTACTAGGACAAGAGCAAGATCCGGAAAGGGTACATTAAATCTTTCGGAACTGTTGGATGGTGAATGGAGAAACCGTTCTAAAGAAAAATACAAAGATACCCAAACGGAAATCATTAAGATTCTTGGAATGGACAGTATGACATTTAAGTCTTGTGCTCTGATTATGCAGGATCAGTATGGTTTGTTTTTGCAGGCACCGAAAGAGGACAGAATGGTCATTCTTGGTAATCTGTTAGGACTTGAAATCTATGAGGTTATGAATAAGTTAGCGTGGGAACAGGCGAAGATCTTCGGAGCAAAAAAGAATGAACTAAAAAAAGAGATAGAGATACATACTGCTACTATCAAGGAATACGGAAATCCTGCAGAGGAAACCAGGCAAAAGAAAACGGAGCTGAAAGTCAAATCAGATTTGGTAAAGGATCTGGCATATAAGAGAGATGGGAAAAATCTGGAACTCCTTACTATGCAGGAGGCGAAAGAACGCTGTGCAAAGCTCACGGAGGCTATTACATCATTGAATCTAAAAAAGGCTGCTACAGGTCAAAATAGAGATACCCAGGCAGGCATTATAAGCAGC
>JAFVAA010000401.1 GCA_017476305.1 Lachnospiraceae bacterium | reverse complement strand
AATCTGGCAAACTCAGATGGCTCTAACATGGAAAACTCATCAAATTCAGAAATAGCAGACTGCGATTCATCCTTCTTGATTGGAAGAATCCCTGTCATGTATGCTGCTGCGACAACCTTCCTGATTAGCAATGGTTACAAGCGATACTCCGGCAATATATACACTAAAAAAAAGCAAAATCCATACTGGTATTCTATATAAGATAATCTGTGACCATTTTCGATACAAGTTCATTGTCTTTACTCCTCAAATATATGTTGATAATTATATTGTCTGCACAAGTTTCATGAATTTTACAATCAAAAAGTGTACTTTTTAATAGTAGTAAATCTATAAGAAATATAACATAACCGCTTTCAGTACGCAAGAATAAATTTTCTCCCAAAAAACAAAAAATACTTGTGGACAAGGAAAAAAAGGTATATAGTTCAAGAAGAATAAAAAATATTTTTAGTGAAAGGTTTATTTTATATGAAAGAAGCTCAAACTACGGAATGGAAAGAATCATGGAGAGATGAGTATCTCAAATGGATATGTGGTTTTGCAAATGCACAGGGAGGAAAAATTTATATTGGATGTAACGATGATGGAGATGTTATAGGAATACAGGATTCCAAAAAACTTTTAGAGGATATTCCCAATAAAATCAAACAATACCTTGGAATTGTCGTTGATGTAAACCTTTTAAAAAAAGGAGAATTAGAATATATCGAAATAGGGAAGCTCTTTTTAATGCTTTGTGTCATTCCCAATATAATTATGGTGTTCCTATACAAGTAAGTGTATATGAAGATAAAATGTATATCGCTAATTGTGGCCGTCTGCCTGAAAATTGGACCGTAGAAAATCTGATGCGAAAACACCCTTCAAAGCCGTATAATCCCAACATTGCCTATGTATTTTATCTTGCAGACTTTATCGAAAGCTGGGGAAGAGGCATAGAAAAAATATTAGAGGCATGTGAAGCAGACGGATTATCTGTACCGGAATTTACAGTAAATCCGGGTGATGTTATGATAAAATTTTCAGCACCAGAGGATAAAGTGGTTCGCAAATCTGAAAAGGTGACTGAAAAAGTGACTGAAAAAGAGTTAAATATACTTAAACTTTTAGAACAAGATCCAGGATACACATATTCTGATTTGGCAGATAAGCTTTCCGTGAGTCGAAAAACGATTTCTGAAAAAATAAAAATTTTAAAAAACAAAGGAATATTAGAGAGAATTGGTTCAGACAAAAAAGGATATTGGAAAATTAACTAAAAAAAAATACAAGAAAACCATAAAATTATTTTTTAATAATAAAAGGAAAAATATTTCCCGTTTTTTTAAAAAACAGTTGATTTATCCCCCACATATGATATTCTAAAAGCAGGGGATAAATTGAAAATTAAAAAAGATAACGGAGGGGCAGTGCATTGAAACATTTATATAAAGCAATCGGACTTTTTCTACTATTTATAGCATCTGTTCTGTTCTTCGGCAGAATGATTCCTGAAATCTCGGTAGCTACCACAGTAGCCACCAGTATGCAGCATTCCACCTTTCCCCTGGTCCACTTACAGATAGGGGAATACACGATAAACACTCTGCATGGCTACAGCAGCGAGATCGGAAGCGAAAAAATCCGCGAATCCATCACACCGATTGATGCCAAAAAGAAATTTACCGTAAAAATCGAGCAGAACGAATCCAGAATTAAAAAACTGGACTACCAGCTCAGGGATATCCCAAATAGAAAAAATTTGGAAGAGGATTCCCTGACTGCATTTGATACAAAGGATCCTTACCGAACCGCCGTGATCAAATTTCAGTCAGCACTCGAAAGCAGCAGAGAATATGGCCTGCAGATTACCCTGACGACAAATCTCAGCAAAAAGATTTATTTTTATACAAGGATCAAATATTATGCCGACGATTACTTTTTAAAGCAGAAGATTGATTTTATTAAAAACTTTCATAAAGCCACCTTTAATAAAAATTCAGATTTTGACATTACTCCTTATCTGGAGGCAAACACAAATGCAAATACTTCGCTGGCGAATGTCACCATCAACTCCAGCCTGGATATGATTACCTGGAAAAAACTAAAACCGAAAAAAATCACGAAACCGACACCTATGATCCATGAGTTCAATATCGCCACTGCTGCCGTATCCTTAAATTACTTTGCCCAGATGGATACCGATGTAGGGGAGGAAACCTACTATGTAAAGGAATACTACAGGGTGCGTTATGCGGACAACCGCATTTATCTTTTAGCATTTAACCGTACGATGGAGGCATTTTTCAACCCTGCCTATGTTTCCCTGCAAAAGAGCGAATTGAAAATCGGTATCACGACGGCAGAAGACATCGACATCCTGTCCAGTGAATCGAATAAAAAAGTAGCCTTCGTCAGAAACGGGAACCTCTACTACTATGATT
>JAFVAA010000400.1 GCA_017476305.1 Lachnospiraceae bacterium | reverse complement strand
GATTTCAAGAAAAAACGTCAGTTTGCCTCTGTTCTGTTATCCTGTTCTGTGGTACTTACATGTGTTCCTGCATTTGGAGCGACTCAGGCACAGGCGGAAGATGCTGCAGAGCAGAGCACTTCTGCCAGCGGGACTTATTTGACACGTACTCTGGTTTCTGAAGAGGACGGGCTTCGTCACTATACTTATACAGATGAGGACGGAAATACCGTTTCTTTGGAGAGCAGAGAAAGTAATCTGCCAAAGAAAAGAAAGGCAGGAGCTTTACCGGCTGCATACAGCTCCATCGAAGCGGGCAGGGTAACCTCCATGAAAAATCAGGGAGATACCGGAGCCTGCTGGGCTTTTGGCGCTATCAAAGCGCTGGAGGGCTCTGCCATCAGCAAGGCACTCGCCGCGAAAAATACCATAGACCTTTCCGAAAGCCATCTCGCATGGTATACCTACGTGCCGGAGACCAATAGCAGCAGCCCGGTCTATGGAGACGAAAACGTGGCAATTGATACCTCAGAAAATATTTACGGTCAGGGCGGAGATGCCCTGATGGCAATCGCCACATTGGCAAATTGGTGGGGAGCAGCGGATGAGAGCTCTGCTCCTTTCGAAACAGGAACAGGCGGTTCTGCCCTGATGGTAAACAGCATGAAGAAAGCAGACAGCAGCCTGCGCTACCAGGCGGTCCTTCATCTGAAGGAAGCGAACTGCTACGATAATGCCGGTCTTTCTGCCATTAAACAGGCTGTAGTCAATTATGGAGTAGTCAATGTGTCCCACTACTATCCGGAGAGCCGTCAGGATGCAAGGGGAATGGTCTATCAAAATGGAAGTGATTTTTCCATGTACCAGACCAGACATTCTGCGGAAGAAGCGAATCATAGTGTTTCCATCGTAGGCTGGGATGATAATTATTCGACGTTTCGGAATAAGCCTTCTGCCAATGGAGCGTGGCTTATCGCAAATAGCTGGGGAGAGGACAGCTCTTATTCCAACGGGGGATACTACTGGATTTCCTACTATGATGCCTCTCTGTGCGACTTTTACACCTTCGAGCCGGAAACCACAGACAAATATGATACGAATTATCAGTATGACGGAGCAGGGTTCTGTGGAGCGATGAAATATAGCACGGATGTCGCAGCAGCAAATGTATTTACGAACACGGAAAGCACGCCGCAAAAAATCCAGGCGGTCAGCTTTTATACCTTGGCAGATAACCAGGATTATGAAATTCATGTTTACCGGAATGTAACGGGAAACACGCCGGACTCCGGTGAGTACGCAGAGGCTGCTTCCACCAGTGGAACTGCTCTTTACAATGGATTCCATACCATTACACTAAAGGAACCGGTTTCCGTGGCGGCAAATGAGAAATTTTCCGTCGTTGTTATCTATAAATACGGAGGAACCGATGTGGGAGTCCCACTGGAGGGCGATAAATCCTCTACCGTGTTTTATACGGACCGTTTCCATAAGGTAGAATATAAAAAGTACGGCAGCAGTGCCGGTCAGAGTTATCTGTACAGCGCAGATGACGGGTGGGTTGATACGACCAGTTACCCGGAAAAAAGTATACGCTCATTTTTTGGCAGCAATTCGGTCACGAATTTTAATAATCTCTGTGTGAAAGCATATGGAAGCAATATTACGCAGGAGGAGTATACCTCCGACCAGAGCACCTATATTCCGGTCGTGAAAAGCATGGAGGCCGTCATCTCAGGAAAAGACACCGTTCGGGACAGCACATTGCCGCAGAGTACAACACCGGCAGCCAGTGCGGCACCAGACAGCAGTGCCTCTCCAGCTGTCAGCACATCACCAGACAGCAGTGCCTCTCCAGCTGCCAGCACATCACCAGACAGCAGCGCCTCTCCGGCTGCCAGCACATCACCTGTGGAGAACGAAAATAAAAAGATTACTGTGACACCGCTCGTAAAAAGTCTGACGATCGGAAAGGGAGAAAAGGTTTCTCTTTCTTACAGGCTTTCCGGTGATGCTGAGGTCTCCTTCCATAGTAGTAATACAAATGTGGCAAAGGTAAGTGAAAAGGGAGTGGTCACAGGAAAGGGGACAGGAAAAGCAAAGATTACACTTACCACTTCTACCGGAAATAAGGGAAGCGTTACGATTACCGTAAAAAAGGCACCGAAAAAAGTACAGCTGTCCGTTTCAAAAAAGACTTTGAAAAAAGGAAAGACGATGAAGCTAAAGGTCAAACTTCCTTCCGGAAGTGCCAGTTATAAAATCACCTGGCAATCTTCAAAGAAAAAGATTGCTGCAGTGTCAAAAAAGGGTGTGATTACGGCAAAAAAGAAAGGAACGGTGAAAATTACCGTCACCACCTTTAATAAAAAGAAAGCTACCGTGACGATCCAGGTAAAATAGGATTTTTAGATCCAATGGAAAGAGAGGGTGCAGCGAAGTGCACTCTCTTGATTTTATTTTATCATAGGAATACAGGGAATGAAAAGCAGGGAGGAATACAGATGGAGTTTTGGGATATTTATGACAGGGAAAAGCAGGTGACGGGACGCACAATGGTACGGGATGACTGGTGTTTAAAGGAAGGGGAGTATCATTTAGCTGTACTCGCTGTCATAAAACGCAGTGACGGAAAATTTCTGATTACAAAACGGGCAGAAAATAAAGCATGGGGAGCCGGATGGTGGGAGGTGCCTGGCGGTGCTGTAAAAGCAGGCGAAAGCTCCCGAAATGCTATTCTCAGGGAAATAAAAGAGGAAACCGGTTTAGATGCAAGGTCGGCAAAGGGTGGACTTCTCTTCGATTATCACCGGGAAAACATCAAAGAGGGAGATAACTACTTTGTGGATGTGTATCTTTTTGAAATGGATTTTTCAGAAGATGAAATCCATTTACAGGAGGAGGAAACCACAGATTTTCAGATTGCGGATTATGATGAAATCGCATCCTATGGAGCAGCAGGGATTTTTTTACATTTTGAAAGCCTGAAAAAAGCGTTTGGTTTGTAAAAAAATGTCGCATGCTTTTTGTCCGCTTTTTTCAATTTTCGTGCTATATTATGGCTGATACAAAATTGAAAAGGAGTAGACAATTCATTGAAAAAGAAGCTTTTTCTTACATTTCTGTTTTCCGGTGCATTTTTTTCCGGCATACTATTTAATTTATTTACGGTTTCCTGCGTATCAACGGCAGGAAGCTCTGTAATACGAACAAATTTCCCAATCCCCTTTGAAGATTTTTCCTGGTGGAACAGCACTTCCGGACGGGAAATTTCTGTTTCGCAAAAAAAGTCATGGGGAAGAGAAAGTGAACGTGTCTATATGCGAAAGAAAATTTTAAGCAGACACCGGAAAAAGGAAGGCTGGTCAGAAAATTCCATCCGTATACGGCTGAAATTCATACTTTCCTGCCAAAGAGAATCTACAGCGGAAAATTTACAGAAAACAGAAGAAAATATATGTGCAGGAGACTATTTTCTATATCAGATTCCCGGGAAATATTCCCTGGGAGAAAATTTCAAAAGCGGAGAAATCAGACGCGGAAATCATCCCATCCTGCGATACCACAGAATCGAAAAGAAAGGACGGGAAATTCTGGTTTTTACTTTTACGGAATATGCCATACTGTATTCCTGTTTTGGCGAAGTTTCAGGATACATGACTTTAAATCTGGTATCCTGACATATTAGT
>JAFVAA010000399.1 GCA_017476305.1 Lachnospiraceae bacterium | reverse complement strand
GGGAGGCTCTGCCGGTCTGTGACGACACGGCCGTACCTGGCGAACGGATTCCATAGGAGCAGGGCGGCTGCAGTGGAGAGTGCAAGCTGGAAAAGGGAGCCGGCCATCGTGAAGGTATCCGCACCGGAATACGGGTTCATGATGGCATCAAAGCCGTTTGCAAAGTTTGAGAGGATGGACATCAGCGTACATACATAGGAGAAGATGGCAAGGGATTTGCTGATATGGACGGTCAGGCTTTTATGGTAGCAGAAAAAGAACACGACGAGCAGCGGGGCAAGGAGCGTGTTCGGGGCAGTCTTTAGGTAACAGGTAAGGAAGGAGAGCAAAAGAAGGCTTAGGAGGATTACCGGCAGGGCATACCGGAGGAGCTTCTTTGGCTCGTGCCTTAACTGGTTCTTCACCGGGAAAAAGCATAGGGCTGCAGCGGGAACGGCTGCCAGATAGGAGAGCAGAGCCTCGAAAAATTCAGTGATTACCATTTCTTCTTCCCCTTTCTTTATGACTGCTGCGTATATGGCTGAAAATATAATTTTGCCATTTCTGTTCGGTCTCTTTTGCTTTCTTGGTATATATGAGATATTTCTGTCCGTTCTTTAAGCTACAGGTGCCTTCCTCAAAGCACACGATATAGTCCATGTTGACAAGGAGCCCCCGGTTGATAGGGAGAAAACGGCTGTCCCGGCATAAGCGTTCGGATACTGCGGAAAATGTCATGCGGATATGGTAGACTTCCCCTTTCCTGTCCGTGATGTCAAGGTAATTCGTTTCCGCAGTGCTTACCGATACGATGTCGGGAAAGGGGAGGCTGTGGTCTGTCCGGTCCTGCGAAAAATCCAGAGTTTCGCAATACAGCACCGTCTTTGTTTTCAGTAGGTCATCCATGCACTTAAAGAGCTTTTCCCGGTCTGCCGGTTTTTCGATATAGTCAAAGGCATGGATGGAAAAGGCGTGCCCCATGTGCTCCCTGCTGGTGGTAAGGAAGATGACGGGCGTGTCCGTATCGGTTTCCCTTATCTTCTCTGCTGTTTCCACGCCGGTCATTCCTCCCATGTATATGTCAAGGAATACCACCGTATAAGTGAATGGTGCATACTCAGCCAGAAAATCCTCTCCACCTGGAAATTCATGCAGGACGATTTCTAAACTGTTTATGGCAGTATATTCTTTAAGAAGTGTTTTTAACGATTTCCTTTCTTCTGGCCTGTCATCTACTATGGCAATATTCATAACTGGTCTCCTTTCGGATACAAAATTCCAATATAATGATAATGCAAAAAAAAGGATGTGTCCATTGCATTTCGCCACAGTTTCTGTCTTTTCGCCACAGGTATCTTGTAATTCTGGACGAAACCATTTATTGTGAGGGATGTTTGGATTTACAGCCTTTCTGTTTTTTCGGACAATACGAAAAGAAACTGCTTTGTTCAAACGGGCAGTCGTATAGGAGGATATAGGGATGAAACACACGATCAGAGGCAAAATTGTGAAAGTAACGGCAGTCAGTATGATCTGTATCATTGTGATCATAGCTGCCATACAGGGAATCGTCATGGGACGTGCATTGAAGGCAGACAATGAGGAAATGATGCTGACACAGGTGCAGGGAAGCGCAGACACGATGAACATGTGGATAAAAAAGCAGGCAGGCATCATTGATTCTGCTGCAGCAGCGATCCCGCATTTTGATCCGGAGGATAAGGACGGGATCATGGACTATCTGCAGACGAGGCTTTCTGATAATCCGGAGGCAGTCATGTATTATTTCTGCCTGGGATATGATGGCGGGGTATTCCCGGCGGATCATTCTTCTCTTGACTTGGATCCCACGACAAGGGACTGGTGGAAGTCTGCGATGGAGAAACAGGGGCTGATCTATACAGAACCCTATGTGGATTTTGCAACAGGACAGATGATCCTGACGATTGCAGAACCTGTAGATTTTCCTGGATATAAAGCATGTGTACTGGCGGACATTTCCATTGATTCCCTGATAGAGCAGGTGGATGAGATCAGTTCCTCAGAAAATCTGGATTCCTTCCTGTTAGCAGAGGATGGGAGTGTGGTCGTGCATTATAATCAGGAGTTTCTTCCATCCGAGGAAGGAAACACGATCCTTTCAGACAAGGTATCTCTTGATCTGAAAGAAGGAAAAATGAAGGAGTTTACGGATTACGACCATGCAGCAAAGTACCTGGTGACGCATGAACTGGATGAAACAGGATGGGTATTGGGGATTGTAAAGGAAAAGAAGGTCATATCGGGAAAAATAGCAAATAACATCATCCTTATCATAGTGCTCAGCGTGCTTATGATCATTGCTTCTGTTCTGTTTTTGCGGACCAGCATAAGAAAGATGCTGCTTCCTATGGAACGGCTAAAAACATTTATCAAAGAAAAAGTAGCGGGAGATATGGAAAGCACCCGGTTCGATAATGAGGTAGAGGAGATCGCAGGTCTGATTGGGGAACTGGAGGAGAAATTTTTGAACGTCATACATAGGACACAGGAGGAATCCGTACTGATAAGGGAGAAAACAGAAGAAAACGGGGAAGGTATTGCAAGCATCAGGGAAGGTGTCACCGATATCAGTGCAGCGATGCAGGAGACCGGTGCGAATGTGGCATCACAATCTG
>JAFVAA010000398.1 GCA_017476305.1 Lachnospiraceae bacterium | reverse complement strand
CAAGTTGCAAATTAAAGTATAAAAATTGTTTGAAAAATCAAGGTTTTAAAGTGATTTTTCAAGTGGGAAGTTTGAGTAATAAACTTGCAAGCTCATCAAATTTTTTTGCAACTCTTAGAAGTTCTTTACATACTTTCCTGTAGAATTTTCACTACCTCATCATGGGTTAAGACCTTATAACCACCTTCTAAAATGATCGTGCCATCTGCTATACCTTCCAGCATATCTTCCGTTACACCAAGTTCACTTACATTAAGGACAAGTCCTAATTTTTTCATCCAGTTTTCCATCGCGAGGAGTCCTTCCTCAGCCACTTCCTTATCTGATTTATTCTCCGCACGAATTCCACAAACTTCCTCTGCAAAACGCTTGAACTTCTTCAGACCATACGGCATAATAAAACGATAATATGGCAAAGAAACTGCGGCAAGCGTCATGCCATGTGTCGCATCCGTATACGCACCTACCGACTGACCGATCATGTGGACCATCCAATCTGTCTTTTTTCCTCTGGAAATCAGCGTATTCAATGCCCATGTTGCCGTCCACATGATATTGGAACGCACCTCATAATCTTCCGGATTCCCAAGAGCAATCAGAGAACAATGCACCACGGACTTCATCAACGCCTCTGCAATTTAATCACTGGTATTATCATCCTCCCCGAAGTATAGCTTTGTCGCATTGTGATAACTAAAATTGCCTAACATAATATTTCCTCCATTTTCTTTATTTTTTATTCTCTTGAACAACCAGCATTTATTATCTGTTTTATTCTGCCAGTTCAATTCTCACATCATAATCTCCATCAAGTTCAGAAATCTTTGATAACGGACAATCAATCACTCCTATATTCACCTGATTTCCGTATTGTTCTGATACTTCCTCATCTTCAAAAAGAATCGTAAAGTACGGTGCATCCGTAGCATAATCAATATCGCCATTCAGCCAGCCGTTATGCTCATCCTTTTTGTCATAGGGGAGTTCTTCTGTAACCCCGCAAAAATCATTTATTCTGCTCAAAAGAAACCGTGACCTCTCCTTTTCCGACTGCCTCACGAAGTCCTGAACTGTCACTGACCTTTCCTATTCTCGTATAGGAATATTCGGTAGAAAAACTGTCATAAAAAAGGACCACACAGTCCGAACCATACAGCATCAGGTCTCCTTCCTCTATTTGACCTACCTGCTCCGGTTCTGAATGTATGCTTTCATCCATATTAAAATATTTTTCATTTCCATTCAGTTCTGACATATCAAAAGTAACCGGTAGCTTGTTGCTAAATTCTTTTGCTGTCTCATTATCCTCTAATACTGCCTCGAATTTCTGTTCTCCAATCGTAACCGTGATAACATTCGTATCCTTTTTTGATCCGGCATTTTTCTCCTCCCTTTCATCAGATGTTACAACCGCCTCATTGCCGCCCTTTGATGTGCTGTTATCTGAACCACATCCGGTCATGGCGAAGCCTAAGATAACAAATGCAACAATCGGAAAAAATCTCTTTAACATATATCTTCCTCCTAACAAGGAGCTGTTCATTCATTACTTTTACCTCTTTGTTATCTACAGTACCATAAACGCAAGCACTGCAGATAACAAAGAGAAAAGTTAATGATAAACAGTTCCTAATATATTTTCATCGTCACATTCCCATTGCCTAGCAGATTTTTTAATTCCCCATCTGTCATCCCCCGGATCTTTCCAAGTCTTGTGTATGCCCATGAATTAGAACCATAAAACACCACGATCTGACTGCCTGAATACAGTACAATATCACCGGGTTCTGTCGTCACTTGTACATCCCGCCTTGTCAGGCTCGCTCCAAGCGGTCCCACCTGTTCAAACCCTCCATACATGGACATGGATATTGTAATTTCCCCATTTTCTGCCATTTTTTTCAGTTCTTTTACGGATTCATTATCTTCCCACTCAACGGAAACCTCAACACCGTCAATCTTCATTTTCATCATGGCTCTGCTTTCCTCCTGTGGCTGTTCTGTCTGTACAGGTCCTTCTGTTACCTCCGGT
Organism: Lachnospiraceae bacterium; assembly: GCA_017476305.1. Classification (GTDB taxonomy): domain Bacteria; phylum Bacillota; class Clostridia; order Lachnospirales; family Lachnospiraceae; genus Butyribacter. The sequence continues at coordinate 5,405 of JAFVAA010000398.1, read as the reverse complement.
GTCTCTTTTGGTTCTTCCGTCTGAACCGGTGTCTCTGTTACTTTCGGTGTCTCTTTTGGTTCTTCCGTCCGAAATGGCTCTTCCGGTTCAGATGCCCGTGTGGCATCCGGAGACTGTGTCGCCACGCTCTTCTTTTTTTCTGTTACTTTCAGGGAACATTTATATTTTTTCTTTCCATATTTTGCGACAACCTTTGTTGTGCCCTTCTTTTTTGCATTCACTTTGCCATTTTTTACAGTAGCAATTTTCTTATTCTGTATGCTCCATTTGACCTTCTTTGCTTTAACGTTCAACAGTTTTAACCGGAAAGAACTGCCTTTTTCTAAGGTCAGTTTTGTCTTATTCAGTGCAATTTTCTTCTTTACCAGAGAAAATTGTACTTTGACTTTTCCTTTCGTAACTGCTTTTTCAAGTCCTGACGGTTCTGTAATTTTTCCTAAACGGGTATAGGAATAGGAAGTCTTAAAATCCTTATAAAAGATTACAATACAGTCCGAACCATACAGCATGATGTCTCCCGCATGGATCATTTTTACCTGTTTTTCATTCGTAGGAAGTTCATAACTTAAATATTTATACTTTTCATTTCCATTCAATTCTGACATGGTATAAGTGACCGGAAATTTTTTTAGCTATGCCCTTGGTGCTTTATTATCCTCAAATACTGCCTTAAATTTTGTATTTCCTATTTTTAACTGTATCTGAGTTTTTTTCTCTGCTGCCCCTGCAGACAGGTATGGAAATCGCATTCCACCAAGTATGATCGTTAATGCAAGCAGGATACTTAAATATCTTCTTATCTTTTTCATAACTGTTCCGTCCTTTCTATCAATAAATATCAGATACTATCAAAAATCTCCCTGGCTTTTCTAAATGAGCTGCAAAAAATAAATGATTGCAATGCCTAAGAAATTCCTTTTCCTAACAGATACGCTGCCTGCGGGTATCTTGTCCTCTCTGTCATTCCCGGTGTTCCGCATCCGTATCCAAGCACCATGCCCTTATCCTCGAAACCTATATATCTTACAAGTGTTTTATAATGCGCCACCAGAGCCTCAAATGTCCAGTCATCTGCATTCCATGCCACAGTCAGAAGTGCCGATTTCAGATTCCTGCTGCTTAAACTGCTGTTATATGCACAGAACCGGTCAACTGTCATTTTTAACTGTGCCGTCATTCCATAATAATATAATGGCGTAGCAAACACCACCATATCCGACTGTAAAAGTTTTTGCCTAATCATCTCTGCATCATCTTTCTGCACACAAGGTCCCTCATAACCGCAATGGACACATCCGGTACAGGGGTGGATATTCAGATGACATACATCTATCACATCCACCTGATTCCCGCTTTCCTCTGCACCTCTTGTAAATTCCCTGACCAGAATATTTGTAGAGCCTTTCCTGTTCGGACTTCCCATCAATACAACAATCTTCATATACAAAATTCTCCCCGTCATCAAGCAAAGTATATTCTTCCGTAACTGCTCAGTGCCAACGGTGCTGAGCAGTTATATTCTTCCATAATATCTCTTTCATGAAATATCTCCTTTAGCCGCCGATTTCTTCTGTCCATCTCTTTAGCTCATCTTCTGTGACACCTGCCACAAAGCGCTTGCCGGAAAGCACCTTTGCCCCATTTCCGACAATCTCCTGCATACGCTCTGCCGTCTGTCCGATCCCGCTGCTGCCAGAAGTACAAAATGGCACAATGGTTTTGCCGTTAAAATCATAAGATTCTAAAAAAGTATCAATCACGGATGGCTCCCTGTACCACCATACCGGAAAACCGATAAAAATCAATAAGGCTCCTGCCACATCTGCCAGTTTCTTTGCCACTTTAGCGGTAACACCGCTCGCACTAAAAAAAGTTACTAATTTTTAACTCATACTGTTCTCCTCTCTTACAACCGATCAATCATCTTACTTCATCTCCTTTTCCCAAAAACGAATCGCGTTGATTTCCAGACTATCTGCTATTTTTTCCAGTTCCATGATCTCATCATCTGTCAGGCTCACATTCATAGCTTTTACTGCATCTTCCACATGGTCCACTTTCGTTACGCCGATAATCGGCAAAGTGCCTTTACTGATTGCCCATGCCACCGGAATCTGAGCCATACCCACCTGGTATTTGTCTGCCAATTTTTTTAGTTCTGCATTCAAAATCTCCAGCTTATCAAGCACCGGATTATATGCTTCTGCTCTTGCAGAACCCTCCGGCATCGGGTGTGCAGTATCATATTTCCCGGACAATGCCCCCTGCTCCAATACCATATATGCAAAGAAATGAATGTCATTCTCTTTACAATAGTCTATGATTCCGGACTCCTCGGATGAGCGGTTGATCAGGCTGTAGTGATTCTGTACCGCAGACAGTTTCAGACCATGTGCCTTTAAGATTTCATCTGCCTGTTTGATTTCTGCGAGATTGTGATTCGATACACCAAGAAGCGGTACATTGTCCTTTCCCTCAAAATACTTCGCCAGCTCCTCTGTCCACTTCGGGGCATCCCACACATTATGAATCCAATAAATATCAAACCCATCAAGTTCCATCAGCCCAAGCTGCATTTCAATCATGTCTTTCATTGCTGTTTCGGAAGATGCATCTGCACACTGCGGTGTAAACTTATCTGATACAAAATAAGAGTCCCTCGGAAGTCCTTTTAAGAATCCTGCAAGCACCTTTTCCGAAGTTCCCATGCCGTACGCATAAGCCGTATCCCACAGGTTCAGTCCCTGCTCCATCGCCTTCTCAAAAATCGGTTTCAGACTGTCCGCTGGAAAATCATTTCCAAAGGTACCATCATTGCCCCATGCCCATGCACCAAGTGCGATTTTCGGTAAATCTTTCATCTGTTCCTCTCCTTTTCTTTTTTATTTATATACTCCATCTACCTGATACCAAACAGCCTGAGCAGGCAGTTATATGTGATCTCATAGATGGATTGATATACATATTCTACATCAGCCTCTTTCATCGCTTTTCTCTGTTTATCCGTTACTTCAGCATAGGGATAAATGCCAAACATAAACGGAAAGAACATATAGAGAAATCCTTGTATATCCTCCTCACTCATAACATGACAAAACTTTTCGATACACCCACGCACATTAATCATGGACTTCCCATAAGCTGCCTTAAATGAAACAAGAAGTTCTTCACGGCTGTTTGCCTCCATGTCATAGTTGTTCATGGAAAGAAGTTTGAGAAGCTGTCCTCTGTTTTCAATGGATTTTGCTAATCTGTCCGCAAGCTGCTCTTTTGTGAGCCTTTCATTATCTTCCATAATCCGGACAAGTTCCTCGTTCCACCGGACATACTCCCTTTCATATAATGCCAAAAATATTTCTTCCTTCGTTTGAAAATAGTTATATATTGTCGGGCGTGAAAAAGATGTCACATTCCCAATCTCTTTCAGCGTAATATCCTTAAAACTCATCGTCTGATATAACTTTTCACACGCATTTACGATTTCTTCCCTTCTTTCCCCAATCAGTTCAGGTGTCCCTTTGATCATGATGATCCTCCTCGTCCATAGTTATATTGACATCATGTCAATAAAGAGATTATACACTGTGGCTGACACGATGTCAATATTTTCTTATAAATAATTTTTTCATATTCTTAAAAATCTTAATCTACTTGTATGGTCGTATAATCCCCAAGCATAAAAAAAGAGCTTACCTCCTAAAACCCCCGATTTACATAAAAATATGACTTGGGACACATATGTAACCCGGAAATCGACACTTTGTGTCACACGAAGGTCACGTATGTATCTCTAATGATTGCATTTTGTAACCCATGTTGTTTAATTCCTTGTCGCAACTACACATCCTGTGTGCATGGCTCGCACTCTCTGTGTTTCCTTGTTATGCCATATCCCATGATAAGATATTCCCGGAATAAATAATATAGGCTGTGTAAAAAAGCAAAAACGCAAAATCATTTTTCAAAAATGTGTATTTTTACCAACAAAAACAAAAAATATCCACTTTTTTACCAACAAACAGGATTTCCCAATTGATATTATAAATGTGTCGAACAAAAAGTGCGTATCTGGCAAAAGTGGTCGAATGCACCCTTTGACGAGTAAGTTTGACGGATTCTTCCTGTTTGAATATTTTTTTGACAAAAAACCGAAAAAGTGTTGTGGATTAAAGTTTTAATCCACAAATCAGGGGTTTGGAGTATATTTTAATCCTCTCTGGCTCAATGTTTCATCCAAATACTATCATATGGCATCAAAAAAAATCTTTCACAAGAAAGAGCATCTGCAATATCCGTGGAGTCTTTACCTTCGACCAGGCACAGAAACTCTAATCAAAAATCAAAGTACCCATGGGTACCCAAAAATTCAAGAAAACAAAAATCGCCGTACCCACCGAAAATCCGATGTTTACAGCGATAAATTGTAACGGAGAAGGAGGGATTTGAACCTTTTCCCTATTCTGGAAATATGCATAAAAAGGACGTTAGAGGGACTCTTTCATGTCACGGTTTGCACCTTGGTTTGCACTTTATTCCCAACTTATTATGTGACATAACAACCAGTGATTACATATCTTCTATAATACAATCCATCTCCCCCCATTATCAGAGCCCTCGCGCTGTATTATCTCTGCATCACGCATATCTTTCAAATATCTGGCAATCGTTCGGTCAGTAACTTGTATCTTATCTTTCAATTCAGATATGGTAATAGAAGGGTTACTTTTTATAACATCAATAATTATTCTTGTTCGTTCAGCTTTCTTCCTTGAGCATCCTCTTACATACTGTTCAAGCTTGTCATTTTCTATGACATTTTCTATGACATTTTTATTTGAACCGTCACCTGATATCTCATGTGACGTTTTATTTTTTCTTACATCAATATTATTCCTAAGAACCAGTCTCACAGTATTAGGAGTCTCGATATACTCCGGTTCCGGCAACCCGGCATCCGTCATATCTGAGTATATTTTCTTTACTCCTTCATTCAGTTCACGCACCCACTCAAATTCCGTCATTACCCTTGAAATAGTCTTGTTTCGTGAAAAACGAGTATAGGAAATATTGTCTGCCGTCACAATATTTGGAAACCGCCCCGGACTTTCTATCTCCAGCCTGTCATCAAACATGCTCACCTTAATAAACTGTCCGGAAGCAGCATAATCCCGATGGGCTATGGCATTGATGATACCTTCAAACCAAGGAAACTCCGGGTATTCCGGATTTTCCACAAATCGTCCGCTACCATGCTCCTGATCCTCTTTCATATTCCAGATTACGAAGATTCTCTCCCAACATTTCCTTGGACTTATCACCGATACGAAGATATGTCCGGTCATTCGATGTACGGATGATCTGATCAACACTCGGCTCTATATGAAGCAGTAATAGACGGTCGGGTT
>JAFVAA010000397.1 GCA_017476305.1 Lachnospiraceae bacterium | reverse complement strand
GATCTTCCTCTCCACTCGCTTCAGTAATTTCTTCCTGAAAATCTCCACTCTCCGTTTCCTCCTGCTTATCTTCATAAAATTTAGCTTCCTCAGCCAGCCTTTCATTTTCTACATCAAAAAGAGTATTCCCATCATGGTCATAAAAGACGGTTACTTTTTCTCTCTTTAGAACTTGATAAGTCCTGTCACAAATGCTTACCTCGTGCCCTTTTTGTTCACTCCAGTAGCATTCTGATAGATACTTATTCACCAGCATCCCCCATCTTGTCGGGTATGCATTGTCTCCATCTGCGTCACCTGCTACGAAGTGCCTGGCGGAAGCTCTTACATTCTGCCATGTTTCCGACTGTAGAGCCTCTTTGCTCTTCTCTGAAATATCATTGTCATTGTTAAAACCTTTACTCGCCATAAATCTTCTCCTTTCCGTTGAAATCGAAATAGTAATAATAGTGCTCTTTTTCCACTGTTTTTAACGTGGTTCCGGTTCCACGAAACAATTCCTGCATCAATACCCCTGTCCGCCTGATTTCCCAAACCTGATGCATGAATAATGGAGTGATCCACACATCCTGCCCCTCATTTTCCTGTGGAAATAGTACATGGCCAGTCTGTGGATGTGTCAGGGAATTTCCTACGGTAACATATCCGGGGCATCCAAGCAATGAAAGCTGTATATATGCCATCTTTGCAACCACCGGATCAATATCCTGCCCTATGAATACCACATTTGTTTGATAATTAACTCCGTATTCCCGAAAGGCTGTCGCAGCGGCTATTAACATTGCACCAGCTCCAACGCATGGATCACAAACAGATAAATACCCTTTGTCTTCAATCTCTTTTTTGCATCCAGCTCCGATCTGCATTTTTGCCATAAGCTCGCATACATGGTATGGTGTAAAAAATTGTCCATGCCAATGACTGCCAAGATTCAAATTCATATACAACTGTCCAAGAAAATCCTGATTCGGATTATCATCCAATGCCATTGTTACGATTGTGAACATCTTTGCCGGAATATCAACTCCACCAAGATTTTTAATCGACCTCTCATACTGTTCTTCTCGCCTTTTATATCTTTCCGGAGTTCTGTCAACTGCATTACAGATACTACAGGCCATTACAGTCATAAGGTCTTCCCATACTTGCCATGCACTTCTGGAATAAGTGAGCTGATCGAATAGTTTAAGAAATTCCTTTGCACTTTCTCCTACTGTTCCTACATGCTTTACCCTAGCCACCGGAAACACCCCCATTTCCATACAATCTGTAATTCAATCCTTTTCCGGAAAGTTGGATGATGTTTCCCCTGCACATTTCAATCAGCCTGCTTCCAATCGCCTCGTCAAAATCAACCAGCTCAGCCGGACTTTTTTCTGTGCTGACAATCATAGGCATGTTGTTCATATACCGATAATTCACTATCTCATATAGGATATTGACATCTGCTTCCGTCAGCCTGCCTTTCAGCAAATCATCAATATACAACACCCTTGCCGAAGTATATAAATTTATTTCCTTGCTATATCCCTCCTCATCTGTTATCGTTTGCTTTAATTTTGTCACAGCATTCCGATAAGCCATATACATTACAGCTATACGCTCTTTCATCAAAGTTCCACAAATTGCAGTTCCAAGATGCGTTTTTCCTGCACCAACTTGTCCGCAAAACAGGATGGAATTATATCTCGTATTCTCTGTCTGCCGGAAACCTTCCACATACTGCATTGCCTTTCTTTTCGCATTGACAAGCTGCTTATCTTGCAGGGTTTGAAAATTATCAAAAGTCTTTTTACGAAATTCTGTCGATATTCCACTCTGATCCATTATTTTTTTTGCCAACCGGATTTTATAACAATCACACCTGATGGATATGGGATAACCTTTTTCATCTACTTTTTCCACAAATCCCGTATCCTTACATTTCTGGCATTCGTACTGTTTTTGTTCCTTGGGCTGCTGCCCTGCCTGTTTTCCGGTGTGTTCCTGAAGGATTTTCTCTAAAACTTCATTCAAGCTATCCATTCAGATCACCCCTGCTTTCATTTGCAAGACGATCAAATACATCCGGACTGTAACTCTGTGATGCCTGCTGATAGCCTCCGCCGGAATACCTCTTTTGACCACCCCTGTCCTGTTCTTTTGCAAGCCATGAATTGACGAACCGCTTAACACCTCTTTGGGTTTTCTTTTTTGTCGGATTGGAAAGACACCATCTTCGCATCTCGTTGAACTGTTGCTTTACATCCACATTTGGAGAAAGTCTTACGTATTCTGCGAATAATGATTCCGATGGTCTCCACTCTGTTCCATCAATCAGGGGTATTGCTGCTACATCTGCCTCTGGTTCCTTTTCTTTCGTACTGGCACTTTTTCTTTTGCAGTCTAGCGTGCCCTGCGTTTGACTATCCATTTCTTTCTTACCGTCTAGCATGGATTGCGTTTGACCTTCCTCCTGCTCGGAGGTCTGCTCGCCAGAGCTCTGAGCAATAAGAGTATTTATACTCTTATTATTTAATTTATTCTCTATACTCTTATCTCTAATCTCTGGTGTACCTTTGTCGTACATTTGTACGCTGCCTGTTGTAACATTTGTCATATCATTTGTTGTAACATTTGTAACGGTATCTTTCTCCAAAAGCCTTGTTTTTTCAGCTTTTATGTTACTTCTGTATTTCCTGATCCGGTCTGCCTCGCTAGAGCTCTGACCGATAAAATTTTGAATGTCCATCAAATAAATTGCACCGTTATCCAGAATTTCTACAAGTTCCATCTGCTCAAATATTCGCATTGCTTTTTCTACTACTCCGACACTGTGACCGGTGATAGTGGCTATCATATCTGGTGTATAGGGAATGATATCCCTATACATCAGACGCCCTCCCTGCTTTAAGCTCTTTAAGTAGAGCTTTAGGAGAATATCACTATACAAATATCCATCCGGCTGTGCCTGAAGCAATTTCATATCCTCCGATTCATAAAAGTCTTCTTTGAGCTTTAGGTAGTAATACTTTTTGCAATCAGACATAAGCACCTCCTAATAAATAACCTTGCTGCCATTCTCCGTTTTTATCACATCCAGATTCTGCGGAAATCTTGCTTTCATGGTCGGATCGTGCGTAATCGCCATAATCTTAATCCCTGTATACCGTCTCTGAATGGTTTCAAGTGCATCACAGTAGGCCTGTATTCCATCTGCATCCAAGAAAGGCGGCTCGTCTATGAAAAGCATGCCAAGCTGGATCCCTGCGGATGATGATTTGATTTCTGCAAGTGCCAGAATTACAGATAAGGAAGCCTTGACCTTTTCCCCACCGGATTTAGATAGATATGGCAGAGCAGCTTTCCCATACTCTTCAATGAAAATATCAAGTGTAACAACCTCTTTCTTTGAATTGCTTTTCAGAACCTTTTCTGTCTTAAAGTCGATTCCCATCTTTCCACCAGTCATTTGTCCGAGAATATTATTTGCAGTTGCAGTCAATTTCGGAACAATAACCCGGATGATCTGATGAGGGATGCCATCCTGACCGAAAGCAACTTTCAAAATGTCATATTCTGCGGTTTCCTTAGAAACCTCTAACTGTCTTTCCTGCAAAACAGAAATCTCATTCTTTAACTTGCCGATCTGCTCCTCTTTCTGTGTAAGAGCCCCTATATCCATTTGTAAAACTTTAATTTCTCCCTCAGCATTCTCAATCTGCAGATTCAGGATATCTACTTCTGATTTCTTTTCATCAAATCCGGTAGTCTTCATCAATTCCTCGGTTAATTCTATCTGCTTTTCTGAAATTTCCTTTTCCTGCTCTGCAATCAAGCTTTCCAATTCGCTAAACCGCAAGACCGCATTTGAAGATCTCTCTCTGATAACCGGAAGCTCCTTTTCCTGCTTGATCCAATGTTCCAAAGACTGCATTTCCTCTGTAACCTTCTTATCTTCATCGAATGCACCTCTGTACTGTTCCAACTCGCCTTGTACTCTGGATGCCTCTGATTTTGCCTC
>JAFVAA010000396.1 GCA_017476305.1 Lachnospiraceae bacterium | reverse complement strand
ATTCCTCTAACATCCCCCGGATGCCCTCTGCAGAAAGGCTCATATCAATCTGAAAATCTGCTGCTATGTTCCAAACGAACGTGTACGTTCGTTGGCTGTTTACCTTTACCTGTTCTTCCTCCCTGATTTTACTTTTTAAATATCTGATGTCTGTTACTCCGACAAGAATCACGGATTGAAAAGCAGGAAGCTCTTTGGTATCTCTTGCGATATATCCCGCCCGAAGCTGTGCCAGAAAATCTAAAAAAACCTGATTATTCGACGCACTGTCCACCTCGTCAATCAAAAGTACAATTTTTTTCTCCGATATGGCACACCACTCTCTAAGCATCATAAAAAACCGATGCAAAGTCACATTCAGAACCTTACCTGCAAAATATTCATAAATTTGTTTCTCTATTTTTTCCGGAATTTTTAGAAATCCCTCCGTTTCCTGCATAAGCAGCCCACAAAACGCCTGCACAAAATTATTCTCCGTAGCAAAATCTGCACTTCCCATTTCTTGAAAATCCAAACTAATGACCAGATAATCCTCTGCCAGATATTTTTTCAAAGCCGTCAGCGTCGTCGTCTTCCCATACTGCCTCGCCCTGTTGATGACAAAATAATCCCCCTCATCAATCATCCCCTTGATCTGCTTCAAACGCTCATCAATATTTACCATATAATGCTTTGCCGGTATACAGACACCTGTTGTATTAAACTTTTTCATTTATGAAATCACCCCACTTCAAAAGGTACTGTAAAAATTACACTAATTCTTTGATATTTCACCTATAAATTCCGGATCAAGATAATCATAATCACTGTTTAAAATCAATTTACTATGCCTTTCAATAGATTCTCTATAATTATGTATTATATCACGGCTTTCATCAAAAACAAATTCTCCATTTTTCATCAATAATTTCCTCCACGACATATGTCTATCGTATCTATTGAAGCAGCATCTGAATTATAAAATGTTTGTACCGTCAAATCATATGGCTCTATCATAGCATGATAATGTGCATAATCAAAGTTCGTATTTTCATCTCCAATCATAATAAAAAATGCCCTTACAAAAGTGTGCGCAAAACTTCCGACTCTCTCTTTATGATCTTTTTTATAATAAAATGTAATATTACCAAAATAACTACTCAATTCAGATAAATCTATCACTCCCGGATCTTTAACCTTATAAAATCCATCTGTAATCTCTTTTTCCACCTGTATACCTGCTTTCTCAAATATCTTCTTCGTTTTATCCGTCATATCACCACTCCTTTGCATGATTATCTTTTATCCAAAAATCTTCTGCCCCGTAACGATGAACACCCCCGTGTGCATTTTTGCACACCCATCATAACGATGCAGTATGCACCGTTACGGAGTAAGGTATTCGGTTTAGTCGCTACCTGTGCGTACATCTCGTTCTCCTCGTGAAACGGTAATTTATAACCACCATTCTGGAGTTAACTCGTCAAGCGTCACTATTTTTTCATGTTCAATATCAAGCATAATCTCGACTTCGCGATATCTACCTATCATCAACTGAGCCATGAATTCCCTGCATGCACCACATGGGGCTCCTGTTTTTCCATCGGGCATGATTGCTAAAACACGCTTGATCTCATTTTCACCGTTTGTAATCATATTGAACATGGCATTTCTTTCTGCGCATATTCCGAGCGAAGAAGATGTGTCTACGCATACTCCTGTATATATCTTGCCACTTACGGACTCAATCGCAGCTGCCACGCCACCGGCGGAGATCCTTTCAGAAATGTCTCTGGGGTTTTGCACAGCTTTTGCTGCCTGATATAACTCTTTCCAAATCTGCTCCATTTTTTATTTCCTCCACATATCCCGATTTACAATTCACACACCATGATATATTCTTCGGCATTTTCATCCACGGTCTTGAATCCGATCTACATAAGTAATCTGGTCGTCAAAAAATTCTTCCATTCCAATTTTATACAACTCATGTAAGCGGTCATGCAATCATAATAATTATCATAAGCAGCTCCACGCCAATAGCATTTCAATTCACTGGAATTATACTTTTCATCTATAATTTTTGCCAGAATTCATCCGTTTCTTTCTGTTCTGTAGTCTTACATTCTATAATCAGGTATTCATTTCCATCATTATCACTGACTAAAATATCACAATACCCGGCTTTATTATCAGCATGACCGCCTGGAACTCCTGCTTCCAGCCTTATCTGTTCCGGTCTGTATCCCATTTCCATAAGACGTACAATACAGTCTAATACAACAAAATTCTCATTTTCACTAAAATTAAGCGTAGTTGCACGTTCATATTGCAAAGCTTCCGGATATATTATCTTTTCATGGACAATATCTACACGAATATCTGCATTGATATTCGCAAAATGGCGTATACAGATATCCCTCCCCATAGAAAATCCCATATCCTCCAATACATCCCATAAATCTTCCTTTATAATCATATAAAATCACCTTATTCCCTTAGTCTTACTCTTTTTATTACAGAATTTTTTTAACCGGATCTACAGTTCCAATTTTTATTCACCTTTCTCACTCCCTGATTTTCTGAAACATCCCAAGCGACTTTAGCGGATGCCCCGTAAAGTCAAAGAGTGCCTGATTATCCCATGCATCCCCACCATAGTTTTCTCCGGCATCATCCGGATCATAGTCTCCCGCATAGGAGGATGCCCAGCCGGAACCATATTTCTCCCAGAGCTTTTTTCTGGCCTTATCTGATTTTGCAGGAACCGGAAGCCACGCCGGTTCCCAGTAGCAGATTCCAAGCCCCGCTTTTCCGAGCGTTTTCACAGCATCCGCACACTCAGTCACAGCCTGAATCTGTCCTTCCTCTGAAACCTCATAGTTAAATTCGCCCCATGCACCATCGTAGATTACATTGGTATGTCCGTCACCGTCCTCATATGTATAGTGATAAGAAATCTCTGCCACCATCACTTCTTTTCCATATCAGTCAATGACATTTTTCAGCACATCCTTCAAATTTTCCAGCGTACCATGCCAGTACGGATAATAGGAGGAGGCAAATACATCGTAATCCACCTCATATTTTTTAAGCTCGGATGCGTAAGAATCATAGCTTTCCGTATTCTCCGGATTCGTAAACTGTATGACCACCTTTATCTCTTTCCCGTATTTTTCGGAAATTTCCCGAACCGCCTTACTTCCAGCCTTCATTAACTTCGCAATATTCTCCCATTCTGTTTCCCCAGAAAGTCCTGTAGTCGTCTCATTTCCCACCTGAACCATCGAAACATCGACTCCCGCATCCAGAATTTCCGTAAGCGATTCCATCGTATACCGGTACAGCGCATCTGCTTTCTCCGCAATTTTCATCCCCTCCCACGCCTTCGGACACATCTGCTTTGACGGATCGGCCCAGAAATCCGAATAATGAAAATCAATCATCACAGGCATTCCGTATTTCGTCGCCCTCTTTCCAATCTTTATGGCATTTTTCACATCGCAGTTTCCACCACCGTAACCATGTCCTTTTTTATCATACGGATCGTTCCAGATGCGCACACGAATCAGATTCACGCCATGGTCTGCTAAAATTTTACATAAATCCTCTTTTTCCCCGTCTTCATTATAATAAACCACCCCGCTTTTTTCCTCTGCAATCAGGGTGGAAATATCACAGCCGCATAAAAAATTTTCATTTTTTTCTGTCATCTCACTATCAGGTACTTCCTTTGCACTCTCCCCGGAAGAAGCTGCTGGCCCTGCATCACTTTTCTTCTCATCTCCTGCGGTTTCACTCGTCCCCTCACCTTCCTCTACTCCATAATCCTGTGGTTTATCCACCACCGGTTCCTCCTTACCGCATCCGGCAAAAAGAAGAGCTGCAAGAAAAACGACTCCCACATTGCATAAAACATTTTTTCTGATTCTGTTTTTCTCCTTTTTCATTTTACTTTCTCCTCCCTTCTACACATAAATTTCTTTTCCTGCAATGATAATCCCTAACGAAATCTACTTTCATTTTGTCAGTAATCCCACTTTAGGAATACTCCTTTAATCTTTTTTTGACATATCGTATTTCATTTCTTTTCAGATACCCCACTTTCACATATCCCCTGTGAATATACGCTCCAAAGCCCATATACAGGGCAGCGATATCCGTCAGGTACTCATTCTCCCTGGTATCCTCTAACCGGATTCCACGAACCCGTATGAGAAAATAATGCATACTTTCATGAATGAGCACCGCTAAAATCTCAGATTTTCGCATACCAAGTCCGTTATTGATAGAAATTTCATTTCCTGTGTAAATACCGGCACTATTTAAATCCTCAAATCCCATTTTCACCGTTACTTCACTCTCCTGCACCCCGCAATGTGCCAAAATCTCCTGTGCCATTTTCCTAAGAATCACAGGATCCTTCGGATTCTTAGGAAATTCCGCATTTAAGCTCTCTGAAATCCGATACAGCCCGCCGGGCTTCCCGATTTCCTGATGTAAAAAGGAAAGCAGCGCATCCAAAAGCTCTTTCCTGTTTCTCGTAAGCGGTGTAATTCCTAAGACACGTGTAAAAAGGAAATACGTAAACCCTATGAGCAGGAGTATTTCCGAATGATGCTCCCACAGATAGGACCAGTCAAACTCAGAACCCATTTCCAACCCCCTTATTTATAAAATTTTAATGGTAGTTACAAAACTCCTTTATTTTCCCTGCCATCACCGTTAAAAAATGCGCCTCAAAACCATGCTCCTGTTTCGGAAAGACATGCAGCTCCGCATGGTCATAACCTGCCACCAGTCTCTCCGAATAGCGAAGCCCCACCACAGGATCCGAATCCCCGTGGAAGATAAGAACCGGTCCTTTATATTTCGCAGCGTACTGAAACACATTATAGTCCGGCAGCTCCTCCGCAAAGCATTTTCCCAATGGCATTCCGAAAAATTCAAAGGTCTCCTCTTTTATTTCCTCTTTTTTTCCTGCCCAGTCATCCGGGATGCAAAACGCCGGAAACTCTAAAAAAATTCCCTGAATCCGATCTGCCACCTCCGGTGCGGTAAGTGCTGTCACAAAACCGCCCTGACTTCCTCCGAAGAGATAAATCCTTTCTTTATCAATCCATGAGATTTTCTCCACTTCCCCTAAAACATCCTTTAAGTCTCTCTGCTCCGAAGGAATCGTCATCTCTGTCGTCCTTCCGGAGCTTTTCGAATTTAATCCCCCACCACAAAAATCATAGCTGTAAACCGCAATTCCTCTGGCAGCGATTCGCTCTGCCTCCTGTCTCATCCCCTCACTGCATCCATTATACCCATGAGACATGATGAGAAAAGGACATTTCCTGTCCTCTGCAGGTCTGTAAAGCTCCCCGTAGATTTTTCTTCCGTCCTTTTCAAAAGTATGCTCTGTTCGTTCAAATTCAGATAAAATTTCATAGATTTCAATTCGAATTCCATTTTCCTCATTTACGATTCGCCCCTCCAGTGCGGCAGACATCAGCCAGGAAAGTACCTCACTATCCGTCACCAGGCTTGGTTTCGTTACCAATTCTCCCTCCGTTCCATTATTTTCAATAAAAATCCGACATTTTTTTCCTGTACAATCCGTCCCTTCTAACATATACCTGGCTGAAAGCTGTTTATGCTCTCCCGCCCTTTGAAACTGCGTATCCACACCGCCGGATAATATTTTTCCCGAGAAAAATTTTGACACTGCCGTTCCATGAAAATTTACCAGATTGACATTCTTATCACCGCCCCGAACCTCAAAACATTCATCTAACTCCACGTGAATCGATAATATTTTTTCTTTCATTTTCATCTCCCCCAATAAATCTCTCATTTCTCCTCGACAAACATTCCCGTAAACTTCGGAACCTGAAATCTTTCCGTAAACAGATCACATTTGCATAGAAAGGTATAAAAAATATGCCTCCCCTGCCTGGACATAGATTCAAAATTTCCCTGCCCTTTCGCAAGGATCACATCCGCTTGGTCAAGAATTTTCTTCGCTTCCTCAGAAAGCAGATGGTACACCGTTCCGGAAACTGCCTCACCATTTGTCACGATATCAGCCACCTCATGCATCCCCACATATTTTGCATCCTCCATGGTCACATCATTTAAAACTCTTCCCCCGCGTACCATGACCGTCACTTTTAAATCTGAAAACCGCTTCTTTAGCATTTCTATCAAAAGCTTATCTAAAACAATTTCCCCGCAGTTATCCGCAATCAGTAAAAAAGACTTCGCCATCTCGCATTCCTTCAAAAAGGACAGATACACCTTATGATCCTTCTCACTCCATACTGTCTCCTTAAAAAGTGTCAGGAAACGCCCGGTATCGACTTCTTTTAAAGCGCCATAATCCATGTAATTCCCGATGCGTGCGAAGTTCAGTGCCTTTTCTATGGGATTCTCTGCTTCTAAAAGCTCTTTCCGCAGATCCTCCTGCATAGACAAAAGAAGATCATTGCACTCCTTTTTTTCCTTTTCATAGCTGTACTTTTTTCCAAAACGCTTTTCATACACCCGATTGAATAAATACACCATATAGGGTGCCGTATCCTGCTCTCCGCGATTTTTTAAAATATGTTCTATCTCCGAAAGATACTCCTCATCCTTCGAAATCTTTTTCTGTCTGTCATATAGACATTTCACACATTTTTCCGTTAAAAACATAAGCTTCTCCTCTATGCCTGAAAAATAAAATATTTCCAAGAAATTT
>JAFVAA010000395.1 GCA_017476305.1 Lachnospiraceae bacterium | reverse complement strand
TCTCTCGCGACCTCCTTGATGCGTTCTGCCAGATAATCGGCCCCTTTCGCCAGAACAACCGGTGCATCGTACTTATCCTTATCGTATTTGATAGCTACTGCTAAATGTGTCGGGTTTGTAATGACCACATCTGCCTGCGGCAGCTCTGCCATCATACGCCTCTGCGAAGCCTGCATCATCCTTCTTCTCTGCTGGCTCTTGACCTTCGGATCCCCCTCTGCATTTTTATACTCATCTTTAACCTCCTGCTTCGTCATCTTCATATCCTCATGGAATTTCCACTTCTGATAGAAATAATCCGCAATTCCAATCGCCAGGAAAAAAAAGCTGATCCTAAGCCCGATATTGATGATCACATCCACGATCAGCGCAATCGCCTGTGGCAGTGTATAAAAATACATATCCATCACCAAGGTCCATTTATCCCGCAGATAATCATAAATCACCCATATAATAATCATGATCTTCGCAATCGAAAATAATAATTTCATTAAATTCGATTTCGAAAACATCCTTTTCACGCCACTGACCGGATTGAATTTATTCAACTGCGGCTTCATAGGCTCTGTAGAGACCTTCCACTTTACCTGTCTTTCCACAGACACAATGGTAACAAACATCGAAACAAGCAAAAAAGGGGCTACCATCCGTAATATTCTTTTAATGACATCCCCTACCAAAGAGGATATATATGGAATCGTCACCTCCATATTGGTCACATCTGTAATATGACTATAAAAGGAATTATAATTCTCCAGAAACGAATTTCCAAGCGTCCCCACATAAAGCCGCAGCATGATAAAAAAAACAAACAAAGAAATCGCCATCGTCAAATCCTGGCTTCTCGCTGCCTGTCCCTTCTTTCTGGCATCCTGAAGCTTTTTTGCGGTAGGCTCCTCTGTCTTTTCACCACCATCTCCGTCCTTTGCAAATAACTGTAAGTCATACTTTAAATAAGTCATTTTACAACCCTTTTCCTTTGACATATTACCACCCATGCGCACCAGATCCGGTACATAAATGCACACACCTCTATAATAACTCATTTATTACAAAATAGCAAATTTATATTTAAAAATTTAAAATTTATCCTGCTTTTTCATATCAGGCTGCCATGGACTGTATAAAAAGCTTCGTCAGCTTTTGCATCTCATCAAAAATAAAGTCCGTGATCCCGGGCAAAAAAGACATCAAAACATATAGCAAGGCCAGTCCTACGAAAAGCTTAAGCTGTATTCCGATGACGAACATATTCATCTGTGGTGCCACCTTTGCCAAAATGCCGAGCACCACATTGATTACCAGGATACAGGAAAAAATCGGCAGAATGATCCGAAATCCGATAATAAAAAAATCAGTGATATACTGTACTGCGATCTGATACATGAACGGCGAAAGTGCCGCCCCGCCTACCGGGATCATTTTATAGGAATCACATAATGCCTTTATAATGTAATAATGCATATCATTTGCAATAAACATCAGCATAAATGCAGAAGTAAAAAGGGTAGCGGTAATCGTCGTCTGGACCTGAGTCGTCGGATCCATCTCCATCGCCATCGCAAAACCGATCTCCATATCGATCATATTTCCCGAAAAATTCAGGATATACATGCATAATCCGGCTCCGGCACCTATGAGAAGCCCTGTAATTGCTTCCTTTAAAAGAAGAATACTGTATCCTATTGCTCCAGTATAAGATACAGCAGTATAATCCACAGTATTCATAACAATGACAGAAAGAAAAAAAGCAATCGCCGCCTTTAAACGCCTGGAAATATTGGTGTTACTAAAAAAGGGTGCCATGACCATCACCATAGAAACCCGTGCAAACACCAGAATCGCATACTCTATATAATCAAATGTCAGTTTCAATGGAATCTCTCCTTTTTATCGTTTGATCAAAGCCGGAACCTGATTCATGATGGAAACCAAAAGTCCGGATACATTGTTCATGATCCAACTGCCAAATAAAATGATCACAGCCATAATCGCAAGAAATTTCGGAACAAAGGTAAGCGTCTGCTCCTGAATGGAAGTAATCGTCTGAAAAACACTAATACATAATCCAATCACAAGAGAAACCAGCAAAAGCGGAGCTGCCGTTTTTACGACCGTCCAGACCACCTCTCTTGTCACATCAATCACATAACTCGATAACATATAAGAAACCTCCTGACTTTCCTGATCTGTGTTACCACTCATGGACGGACACGGAAACGAAGCTTTTCCTTTCCACCTATTGGAAGGATTTTACCAGCTGACCTACGACCAGATTCCATCCATCCGCCAAAACAAACAGTAAAATTTTAAACGGTAAAGAAATCACCGTCGGCGGAAGCATCATCATACCCATAGACATCAAGGTAGAAGCGACTACCATATCCATTACGATGAACGGTAAATACAACAAAAAACCTATAATAAAGCCCGCTCTGAGCTCACTTAGCACAAAAGCAGGAATTACGGTCAAAATCGGAATATCCGAAACCTCCTCCATATCTTCAGATTTAATATGGTTCATATCCATGAAAAGCTTCAGATCCTTTTCTCTGGTCTGCTTGAGCATAAATTCCTTTAACGGAGCAATCCCCTGATCAAGAGCAGCCTCCTCCTTAATCTGCCCGCTCATATAGGGCTTTACCGCATCTTCATAAACATCTGTAAATACCGGTGTCATGATCGCAAAGGTAATAAACAGGGCAAGCCCTGCAAGCACCTGATTCGGCGGTGTCGTCTGCGTACCGATCGCAGTACGAAGAAAATGGAATACTACTATGATTCGGGTAAATGATGTCAGCAGTACTAAAATCGATGGAGCCAATGCTAAAATCGTAAGAGCAATCAAAATCTGTAAGGTAGCCTCTAAACTGGTACTGCCTGCATTTGACGAAATACTCAGATTAAAGTCATCATCATTATCCGGTTCCCCATCGATCTCTCCCTGCGTAGTAGAATCCACTCCGCTATTCCCGGTCGCTCTCACATAAGACGGACTTACAGCAAAAAAGATGATGCAGCAAAGCATCAGCGGAATCATGATACGGAATAAAGATTTCTTTTTTCGTAATTTCTTTAGCATAACGATCTTTTATCTCCTCATACTCATCCTTTTTTCTTAAAAATACCCTTCAACCAATCCTTAAGAGAAACCTGTTCCTGCTTTTTACTCACCTTTTGAAAAATATCTTTAAAAGACACCATCTCAGGTTCCTTTCTTTCTTCAAAAATCAATTCATCCTCATTTAACTCTGTAAGAACAGCCGCATGCTCTTTAAAAACAATAAAAGAAACATACTTGCTGCCAATTTTGGCAATGACAATATTTTTTCCCGGAGACAGCTGCTGAGACTCTAAGATTTCAATATTTGCAGTCCGGGCATGAATAAGACCCGATCTGCCATACCATTTTGTAAAAAAGTGCGCTCCAAAAAGAAGCGCAATAAATACGATCAAAAGGAAAATCAACCGAAGAATGTTGGAGAGAGCAGAAAATTCACTTAAAAGAACCATTACCACTACACCTCCAACATACCAGGATATTATTTTGCTATTTCCACCAAACGAATACCAAAGTTTTCTTCGATGACCACTACTTCACCTTTTGCTACAAATTTTCCATTTACCAGAACATCCACAGGCTCGCCTGCCAGTTTATTTAACTCGATGATTGTTCCTGGAGAAAAATCTAAAATTTCTTTAATGGATTTATTGGAACGCCCAAGCTCTACTGTAACCTCCAAAGGTACGTCCATAATCAAATCGATATTTTCTTCCTGTAACAGAGGTCCAATGCCCTGATTGAAAGTTTGGAACTGAGCTGGCTGTACATTCATTCCAGGTGCCATCATCGGCTGCTGCATCATCATCGGCTGCTGCATCATCATATTCGGATCCATCATCGGTGCACCCATTTGCTGTGGCACAGCGCCCATGGCAGGTGCTGGCGCAGGTTGTTGTGCTGTCTGCACAGGCTGCGGTGCTGCAGCCGCAGGTGCCGGCTCCTCAGCCGGACCACCCATACTTCCAGCCATAAACTTTTCATACAGTTCATGTGCGAAATCAAAAGGATACAACTGCATGATCTGGCTATCTACCAATTCGCCGATTTTCATATCAAAAGCGACCTGAACAACCGTATCCTGTAAAAAGGATGCAATGTTCGAATCCTCTATCGAGTCATTCAGATCGATCAGGCTTGCAGTAGGCGGACTGATATCCACTTTCTTTTCCAGCATGGAAGAAAGGGATGTCGCCGCAGAACCCATCATCTGATTCATCGCTTCACTAATCGCACTTAT
>JAFVAA010000394.1 GCA_017476305.1 Lachnospiraceae bacterium | reverse complement strand
TGTACTTGTACAGAGATTTGGTGGTGTTTGAATAATGTTGCCAAAGGACTTTGGAGGGAAGACCTGCTATATGTTAATGATATGATTAATTTTTGCGTAAGAAAGCAGCTAGAAAAAGTGATATCATGGCAGATTGGAATAAAAACGGACTTTGCAGTAAGCGTTGGGAAATCTGCGAAGTATATTTATAAATGGATCTCAGAGGAAGCCTATAGAGAGTATCTTTCTACTTATTCATGCGGAACTGTAGATGAGTGTTGGAAATCTGTTTTTAAAATGGTAAATATGTTTGCTATTGTGGCAAAGGATGCAGCGGAAGGATTAGGATATCATTATAATTGTGAAGAAGAAAAAAATTGTATTGATTTTTTTAAGATTGTGCATGAGTTACCGAAAAATGCAGATGAAATATGTTGATTGTAAGAAGCAAAAAGTGTTTTCATAATGAGTGTTTTGGGTTAAAGTCTTGCTTTGCTTGTACTACAAAAAAGTTGAATAATAAGATGCAATAGTTATTTGGAGGAATGTAAGATGGCAGAAGAAAAAAGTACCGTTGTGAAAAGGAAACGAAGAAGGACTACACGAAGGCGTTCTGTTGTGGATAGTGCGGTTAGAAATGCAGCAGCATTAAGTGATGGATGTAATCCGGAACTTGTAAGAGGTGCTGAATTTGATGGTGTTTTTGAAATGCCTATCATTAAGAAACCTGAAAAAATTATTATTCCTGATAACCTTGTTCCTTTTAGCAAGATGGATAAGGCTGATCCGAAATCTTTTGCTGTGTGTGAATATGAAAATGATATTGAATTTAGGGATTTGCTTATAAATCCAAATGAATATATCAAAATTTTGAAGAAGTATCAGGGGTTTATTTCCCCTGATTGTTCTGTTTACCGGGATATGCCGCTTGCTATCCAGATTACAAATATTTATCGAAGCCGGGCTATTGGATACTGTTTTCAAAAACACGGGGTTTATGTGATACCGTGTGTGCGTTGGGGCGATGACAGGACATACACCACAAGGTTTTTACCAGACCGGGTTGCTTTCCTTGGTGTTGAAAAACATTCTATTGTTTCTGTGGGAAGTTATGGTCAGTTGAAAGACAGGGCAAATAGATATTATTTTGAGGCAGGTATGGATGCTATGATGGAAACACTAGAGCCGGAAATTGTACTCGTTTATTCGCAGATGCCGGATACCATAGAAGAAAAATATCCGAGGACAAAATTTGTGGAGTATCCTGATTGGACAAGTGCTGTAAGAAAGGAAAAAGAAGAAAATGGGAGCCGGGCAAAGTGATTTATATAGCGGTACATACGGAGATTCTATTGGAAATATTCCTAGTAAACTTTCCGGTATAACAATGCCGAATCATCAGCAGGCTGTGACACCGAAAGAAAAATTTCTAGAGTATTCTCTCAATTATGAGAATCCAAATTCGAGAGGAAAAGCTGAGGCATATGAAAGAGCACTTGGATATAATAGAGAAAATGCGGATAGCCTAATCAAACAGATTAGTGATATGGTAAAAGAGGAAATAGTTAGTCCAATCGAAATAGTTAAGACGGAATATGGAACAAAATATAAATATAGGATTCCGGTTAAAGGAATCAATGGTCAGGTAAAAAATGTGATTGCAGTATATCAGATAGATAAGGGGACGAAGATCCCTCGAATGATAACAAATTTTGTGGAGAGAAAACAATGATTAAAGAATATGATAAAGTAAGAACTCTTGTTGAAAAAGAAAATTATCCGGTAGGCACTACTGGTGTGGTAGTAAGTTTATATACATCTGGATCTGCATGTGAAGTTGAAGTTTGGGATTCTGATAATTATCCGGTGGATGTTTTGACGTATCAGTTATCAGAGGTAGAAGCTGTAGTATGATTTATTTATAGGGAGATTGCTTGAAAAAACCTATAAAGAAATAGGCGTAGCAGTAGCTCAAATGATGGAAAATGATATTTCAAATTAGAAAATCTGACAACCACCCTTGACAAACTCTGTCCGAGGAAGGAGTCGGGCGTGGTATCAAAAAAGCGATTGAGGAAGGAATCGTGCAGAGAGAGGATATTTTTGTCACGACAAAAATGTGGACCTCTGATTATGGAAATGGAGCAGCTGCGATTGAGGCTTCCCTGCAAAGATTGGGATTAGATTACATTGACCTGATGATCCTGCACCATAGCCAGCCCTCTAACGATGTGACGGCTTATCAGGCGATGGAGCAGGCAGTAAATGAGGGGAAATTAAAATCCATCGGGCTTTCTAATTATTATACACCGGAGGATTTTGATCGCCTGGTGAATGCGACTTCTATCAAACCGGCACTGTTGCAGAATGAAACACATCCATATCATCAGAGCAGGGAAATGAAAGAACATATCGCACAGTATGGAACCGTTCTGGAATCATGGTATCCACTTGGGGGCAGGGGACACACACAGG
>JAFVAA010000393.1 GCA_017476305.1 Lachnospiraceae bacterium | reverse complement strand
TCATAGGTCTTTCCAAAGCCAATCCCCGGATCTAAAATGATCTGCTCCTTTTTGATACCGGCTTTTTTCGCTATCTCCAGACTTTCATGAAAGTCCGCGAAAACCTCCCGCAAAAACTCCTCCTTTACCGGCTCTTTTCTGTTATGCATGATACAGACCGGTTTCCTGTGCTTCGCCACTACCTCAGCCATTGTTCCGGTCTCCCAGACAGATTTCCTACCCTCCTCTGAAAAAAGGGAGTCATACCGAAGCCCCCAGATATCATTGGCAAAATCTGCCCCTGCCCGAAATGCTTCATCCATCACGGGTGCTTTATAAGTATCTACGGAAACAGGAATATCGAACCGCTTTTTCACTTCCTCGATCACCTTGCCTACACGTTCCATTTCCTCCCGGGCAGAAATACTTTCAAAGCCCGGCCGGGTTGATTCCCCACCGATATCAATGAGTGCAGCACCATCGGAAATCATTTCCTCTACATGTTTTAAAGCCGCATCCATTTTCTCAAATTTTCCACCATCCGAAAAAGAATCCGGAGTTACATTCAAAATTCCCATTACATACGTATGATGTGCAAAATCAAACTCCTTCTCACCTATCTTCATCTCTCTATCCTCTTTCATCTTATCTCTGTTTTTGATTATGTGCTGTCCCTCTATACACAGTCAAACTGCACAATGTATGCGCATGAACGGCCTGTTATATTTCCGCTGCAATGTTTTTTGCCCCACAATCACTTCGTCAGGCTCTATCCTCCAATTTTCGGTAAACATCCCCCAAAAGAAACAGTGAACCGCATACACAGATTTTTCTTCCCTCTGTATGCTCTGCCGCAAACTCCAGCGCCTCCCCTACATTCTCACAGGCAGTCACCTTGACAGACTGTCCCTGTTCCTTTGCTGTTTTCTCCACCTGATGCTTTAAATCCTCTGCCGAAAGCCCTCTCGCTACCGGCGGTTTTACTGTATAGACATGACGCATGAAAGGACACAGTATTTCTGTCATTTTTCCATAATCCTTGTCTCCCAGAACGCCATAGATAAAATCAAAGGTTTCCCCCTTAAAATAAACCTCTAAGGACTCTGCCAGTCTTTTCACCGCATCCGGATTGTGCGCTCCATCTGCTATGACATAAGGGTTCTCAGACACCACTTCGAACCTTCCCCGCCATCTGCTGCTCTTTAGTCCCGCCCGGATCGAATCCTCCGTAATCTTTTCTGCACCCTTCTCCCTTAAACGCAGCGCACTTTCCACAGCAAGTACGGCATTTTCCACCTGGCAGGTGCCAAGCTGTCCAAGTTCATAATGCACTCCCCGATAGGAAAAGCCCGTATGCTCCGCAGTAAACTCCACATCGGAAATCTCCTCCCCGGAAACAGGAAAAAGATGGGCATTTTTTCTTTTTACCTGGCTCTCCAGAAGCTCGAATACATCCTCCTGCTCTGCTGAAATCACCTGTGCATTTTTCTTTATGATTCCATACTTTTCCTTCGCAATCTTCATGAGCGAATCTCCGAGCACCCGTTGATGTTCCAGGCTAAGGGAGGTAAAGATGCACTGCAGAGGCTTTTCTATGATATTTGTAGCATCCATCATACCGCCAAGTCCTGTTTCAATCACAGCATAATCCACCTGCCAGTCTGCAAATGTCAAAAACGCCATGATGGTCTCTACTTCAAAGGCAGATGGCTGGGAAAAACCTCTTTCCACCATTCTTTCACAAGCTTCCCTAAGCTTCGTCAAAAGCTCTGCCGCCTTTTCTTCCGGTATCCACTCACACTCCGGCAGTTCTCCATCTTTCACTACCTTTTGAATCCGCTCACGATATCCCATGATAGCAGGGGAAATATATTTTCCTACGGTATAACCTGACATTGCTAAAATATTACTGATATAATTACTGACCGAGCCTTTTCCATTCGTTCCTGCTATGTGAATCACCTTTAATTTCCGTTCCGGTCTTCCGGCTTCTTCCGAAAGTGCCGCCACTTCCGTAAGGGAATACACACTTCCCACACGCTCCGAAAGCTCCTCTATATAATCCATCGCTTCTCTGTAATTCATACCATCCCTCCACATCCTGCTCTTGATGAAACACAAATTATGTATATCAAAGCTTTTATCTATCGGTCAGCCTTTTTTCAAAGCAAAACCATTTTTCTCCAAAAAGCTCTGCCTCTCCCCTTTCGGAAAACGCAAGCCTTCTGTACGCCCGGATTGCCCGCTCATTTTCCTGTGCCACCAAAAAATAAGCAAACACAAATCCCTCGTCCCGCAGCCTTTCTAATAAGCATTCGAACATTCTCCCTGCGAGCTTCCGGTTTCTATAGGCTTCCTTCACCACAAGCCTGGCAATTTCTGCCGCTTTCACTCCGTCCTCCTTGCGAAAGGACCAGTTCTCAAGAGCATCCACCTCCGGATCCTCATCCATGGAAAGAGCCCCCAGGATTTCCCCCATCTCATCCTTCATGCAAAACAGGGCATTTCTCCTGATATCATCCTCCAGAATTGCTTCATTCGGGTATTCCTCTGACCATATGCACCCTGCACTGCCGATTGCCTCTCTATATAGAAGCAGAATTTCTTCCTTATCCTTTTCGTCTGCCTGTAAAAATCTCATATTTCCACGAACCCTTTCTACTCTACTGCCTTCAGTACCCATTTATCCTCCACAGCTTCAAATTCGTAAATGGTCTCCTCGCCCTTCTGCATAGCGGCGGCATTTTCTTTCGCCAAAATCACATAGTAATTGACCTTATCCGTTTTTAATAATGCTTTGAACTCCGCAGTCTCCACAAACTCATCTGCATCCACAAAGATGATCTGACCACCCTCACTGGCATTTTTATTATCGATCTGCTCCTTCCAGTAGTTGCTTAGCATTCTCTGATAACGTTCCTGATCCTTTGGCTCCTCACTTTTTTTAAAGAAATGGAACTTCGCAGCACCCTCGTCCGAAAGGCTAAAATATTTTCTCTGAATGGAATTCAAGCACAGAGTGAGCCTGCTGTCGAACTTTGAAAGATCCAACAGCTCCACCCCAAAGCCGTTGCTCGTATTCACCTTTACCGCCGTGGTCAGCCTTTCGATCACACTGATAAAAGTCCCCCTGCCTTCTGTATCATTATCTGCCACCTTTGTATTCTGGCTGTTTAAAACCAGCTCGAACCTGGCCGCACCTTTTTCAATATTAACCGTCACACACATAATGTTCTACCTCCATTTGCCTTCTTATTTTTTATTCTAACCTTCTATACTCCATTTTAGCCCAAAACCGCCTTAAGAACAAATCCATTTCACCAGGGCTTCATAAAGCTCATCCGGTTCAACAGGTTTGGTCAGATAGTCATTTAAGCCCGCAGCCATAGACTGCACTTTATCCTCCTCAAACACATCCCCGGTAAGTGCAATGACAGGAATCTCCTTTGCGTCCTCTCTTTCCAAAGAGCGTATCGCAGCAGTGGCCTCCTCACCGCCCATCACCGGCATATGCATATCCATCAGAACCGCATCATAGTAGCCCTTCGGATGTCCGGAAAACAGCTCTACGGCAAGCTTTCCATTTTCCGCAGTCTCTACCTGTACCCCGGCCATTTCCAATATTTCCTTCATGACCTCGGCATTGATGAACATATCTTCCGCCAGCAGGACACGCTTTCCTGTCAGTTCCTTGGAAAAGTCCTTTTCTTCCTTTCCTGCGGTTCCCTGCTGCCCTGCCTTTCTTCCTGATAAAATCTGATTCATGGTCTCCAAAAGCTCATCGAAATCAAGCGGTTTTGCCACATGTGCATCTGCACCTGCATCCATTGCCTTTTTCACATCCTCGGAAAAGGCATTCGCAGTCGTGGCAATGATCGGAATCCTTCCTCCTCTTTCCTCCTCTGCCCTTCGGATGGTTCTCGTCGCTTCATAGCCATCCATGACAGGCATCTGAATATCCATCAAAATCGCATCAAAGTAATCTGCCGGTACAGAAGAGAACTTTTCCACTGCTTCCTTCCCATTTTCTGCAATTTCTACAGAAAAACCAATCTCCTCCAGTACCTCCTTTGCAATCTCCCAGTTGATTTCCGTATCCTCCACAACGAGCAGACGCATGCTTTTATAATCCAATACCGTATTTTCCTCGTCGCTTTCTTCAAGCATATCCTCGGAAACAGGAGCTTTTCCTTCCTGCAGCTTAAATCTGACACGAATCACAAATTCCGTTCCGCTGCCCGGAGCTGTATTGACCTCGATCGTGCCTCCCATCAGGTCGATGATGCTCTTGGTGATCGCCATACCAAGTCCCGTCCCCTGGATTCCACTGACCGTAGATGTCCTCTCCCTCTCAAACGCCTCAAAAACCTTCGCTGCAAACTCCTTCGTCATGCCGATACCGCTGTCTGATACACGCAGCTCATATCTGCCAAACTCCGCATTTCCATCATCGATCTGCCAGAGCGCGACCGAAACCGTTCCTCCCTCCGGCGTGAATTTATATGCATTGCTGATGAGATTTAAAAGAACCCTGTTCAGACGGTTCTTATCACAGTAGACAAAGCTGTTCTTTGCATGGGACACATCCACATGAAAATCAATATTTTTTTCTGCCATCTGTGTCGAGAACATATCCTCCACCTCTAACAGAGTTTTCTTCAAGTCAACCGCTATAGGCTCTAAATCCATTTTGCCGCTTTCTATCCGGCTCATCTCCAGGACGTCATTGATCAATGCTAAAAGATGGTGACTGGATGTTTTGATCTTCGCAAGATATTCCCGAACCTTGGAAAAATCATTCCCATCCCGTTCTGCCAGATTGATATAACCGATGATCGCATTCATAGGAGTACGGATATCATGAGACATATTTGCCAAAAAGACGCCCTTTGCCTTACTGCTCTCCTCTGCCTGGAACTTTTCGACCTCTATCTGCTTTTCCCGTTTGGACATCGTGGTATAGATGCTGAACATGATTGCCAGACTGATCACATTTAAACCCATCTGAATAAAGCTGTTTCTTGTCTGTACACGGTCAGCCTC
Source organism: Lachnospiraceae bacterium (assembly GCA_017476305.1). GTDB lineage: Bacteria > Bacillota > Clostridia > Lachnospirales > Lachnospiraceae > Butyribacter. Next base: position 1,539 of record JAFVAA010000393.1, on the reverse strand, counting down.
CTTGAGCTGTTCCTCCATATACTTTTCTGCATCCAGAATCTGCTCCTTATCCTGATCCGGATTCATGGTTTCATAATATTCACTGATATTATGTACCACGATCTCCGTCATATCATCCGTTGCCTGCTTCACCCACACCAGAGAAGTAAACAGGATCATAAACAAAAGCCCGATCCACGCTGCAGTAGATTTGCCGAACCGCCTGTCTTTATCCCTGCCGAACATGATCCGAAAATAAAGAAAGCCCAAAATACACCAAAATGTCAAAATCAGATAGGACTCCGTAGCCATCGCCCCGGAGGACCATGCCATAAAATAGAAGAAGAACACGACGGACATCACGACTCCGATCACCCCTGTGATCTGTATTTTCCGGTTCTTTTCCTCTCTGGCATTTGCGAAAGCCGCAGCAGAGGTGTAGGCATAAGCGACTGTGGCCCCTACCGTATTTACATCTATGATCCAGCCGATCGCCGTCCTGCCGAAAAACGGAATCGGCAGGGAAATGACCATCAAAAACAAAAGGGCATTCTGCGGACTTCCATCCGCATTTAATCCCGCAAACCACTCGGGCAGGATAAGATCCTCTGCCATCGTATATAAAAGTCTGCTGGCCGCAATGTAGTTTCCGATCAGTCCCGTAATGATTCCTGCCATAGCCGCAAGCCCCAGAAGAAAGCTTCCATTCTGTCCTGCCGCTTCATGAACTGCATAAAACGTAGGAAGTCCCTTTAGCCCGCTTAAATTCCCAAGATCTGCGATATACTCCGTCCAGTCTGCATACCCCTCCGGCAGGATCATGACAGCCATCTGTGTCAGCAGCACATAGACGACTGCCCCGCATCCAAGGGCTGCTGCCATGATCCAAATGGATTTTTTTACGGAAAATTTGAATCCCGCCGTAGAATTAGAAACCGATTCAAAGCCGACAAATGCCCACGGAGATAATGCCACAATGGAAAATAACTGCATGACCGGGTGCTTTCCGGAAGACTGCTTTAGAGCAGAGTCCGTAAAAGCCGGTGCCAGGCTTCCAAAGCCGCCGGAATGGGCTTTCATCACAACAAATGTGCAGACGATCACCCCGAAGAACAGCAGAAGTGCCAAAAGAACCTGCAGACCTACTGCCAGCCTCTTTCCAAAAATACAGACAGCACCAAATAAAAGAATCGCTGTCAGTGTAAGTAAAATTTCTCCTAAATAGACGTCATAGCCCAAAACCTGATAATGAAAACCAAATTGGAACAAATTTCCAAATAGATTTCTGGCAATCAAAGCAAGTGCCGTAGCATTTGCCCAGATAATCGCAATATAGACCAGGATCAGAAACCATGAACTCAAAAAACCATGGTCATACCCAAAGGTCTTTATGGAATAGGTAAGGGTACCGCCGGCATCCGGATATTTATTCATCAGGTAATGATAATTCATCCCTATAATAAACATAACGACCGCCCCGGCAAAAATTCCAAGTGCCGTTCCCAAAGGACCGGCTTTCGGCAAAAAAGTCGTTCCCGGCATCACAAAGGAGCCCCAGCC
>JAFVAA010000392.1 GCA_017476305.1 Lachnospiraceae bacterium | reverse complement strand
TTAAGGATGCCTTTCGAGGCGTTACCCTGTCATTCGACATATCGTGTGTTCAGTTCTCCAGTGAACTGAATTATTCAAATGTTAAGTTTTGAAATCCAGCGGTCACTGTGCCATAGCTTTTCACTACGGAACGTCCCGCACCCCCTTTAGGATCAAGCACCACAAAGGAAGTGTTCGCCTGCATGAGATTCGGCTTTGCGTAGAACCTCGTCTTTCCGCTGCCTGAGCCGCCCACAATAACGGTATGCAGGTTCCGCCTGTGCTTCCTGCTGTCATAGCTGACACGCATATTTGCGGTCATCAGCTTGTTCGCACAAAAATCTTTCTTACTGTATCTTTTGTTTATCTTTTTTACATCGCCCCATTCTGCCGAACCATGTTCCTCTCCCCTCCGGTAATTCTTTCTGGTGGAAAGGTAAATGCCGATTCCCATCCCATAGATGAGCAGAAAAATAAGGACAGTCCGGAAACTGTCCTTACAAAAAGTGATCTGCAAAGGGTGGTTCATGTCTTTTGGAAGTTCCTCTATGATCTCTGGTAGCCCTCCCGCAAGATAGGGTGCGGTAAGGAGTGCAAGCCACACCACCGGAAGAATGCCGAGTAGTGACAGAAGTAAAACTCCCTGCTTTTCACCGTTCTTCACGCCCGCCCCGCCTCCTTTTCTTCCCCTCCGGCTGTTCCATCAGTCCGATGACTTCTAACAATAAATCATCTACTGCATCAGTCGGCTTTTCCTCTCCTAACAGCTTATTTCTTTCATCATTCAGGGAATGAAAAAGCACCCCGCAATCGTACTGGTCTAACTCCAATTTCTTCTTTTTCTCCCCCAATCTGTCACCTCCCTGTCTGCTCTCTTTTTTATCTTTCCTGCTCTTTCTCTTTTACCCGGTGGGTACGAATGGGTATCTCTCCTTTTTCATCCAGAAGGTCATCTACCTTTTGTGAGTCCGCAAAGGAAGCTCCACAATACAATAGATAGACTTCTCCATTCACTTCCACCCTGCCGCCTGTCTTTTCAAGGGAGATACCAGAAACTTCATCTTCCGAAAAAAGATTGAACGAATATCCTGATTTGACTGCTTTCATCTTTCCCCGCCCCTCTCTGTCTGTTTTGCCTTTGGTTTCCACCGGCTCTCCTTTGGTGCCTTTGGTTTCTCCTGCTCTGCTTCTTTTTCCTCTGTCTGTTCCTTTTCTCCGCTTTCCTGTGCTTTCTCTTTTTGCTTTTTATCCATATCTAAGACTTTCACCATCTTTGAAGATATTTTTTCTGCTGCATCATGCACCCGCTTTAATTCTCCACGCACTTCACTCGGTTCCATGCCCTCAAAAAATCCGGCAGTATCGCTAAAGTCAAAATCCTTTGTATCAACCCCGTACTTTTTGCATAACAGATAAGTTGCATAGTACGCATGGAAAGCGTTCTCGTCCCTGTCATAATTCTTGTCCCCGTCTGCCATCCCCGCATGGACAAGCTCCGGTATGACATTCTTAAAAATCTCCTGTGCGTCCATGCCCTTTCGCACATAGATACATTGCTCCGCCGGCTCAAATACCGCCCCTCTATCTGCCGGCATCTGGTCTGCTTCTGCGGGCATGACTTCCACCGGAGGTTCATTTAACACCGCCCGTATGAGCTTCTTATCTTCTATCTGCACTTCCTCCGTCTGCTCCTGTTCCCTTGCGGTCGTCTGTGAGATGTCATACATCTTTTTCGCATTGTAATAAGTGCCTTTTGTCCCGTCATTCCTCGTATATTCC
>JAFVAA010000391.1 GCA_017476305.1 Lachnospiraceae bacterium | reverse complement strand
GGTGTCTCCATAGGAGGTGTCTCCATAGGAGGTGTCTCCATAGGAGGTGTCTCCATAGGAGGTGTCTCCATAGGAGGTGTCGCTATTGGTGTTTTCGTTGGAGAAGGCGTTTTTGTCGGCTTTGGAGTCGCTGATGCTTTTACCTTCTTTTTTTGTAACAATTTTTTTATGGTCCGCAGCTTCTTTTGCAGGTTGCTTTTTAAGGTGCTTTTTTCCAAAGCGGATACGGCAGATACAGCCTTTTTATAAGACTTTTCGCTCAGCTTTTTTCGTGCAGTCTTTATGAGGGTTCTGGCTTTCTTTTCGACCTTAAGCTGCTTTTTTACAAAATTGACCATATGTTTTGTCCAAATTTCATAGGCATTCATTCGTAAATGTAAAAATCCGTCCGAAACATAGCTTTCCTTCAGTTTTCCGTCCGCGCCTCTTAACGGAGTATTGATGTCGATATAGTAGATATCCTTATGGCCTGCAGCATATGCTTTCATTTTTTTGTTCAGCTTGTTGATTTCTTTATTGTTGATCCTTCCCTTTGCTTTCCATGTAGGCGTGGTGGCAAGAATATAGAAATCCACATTCGGGTTGGTTCCCTTTATTTCATTTATGTACTTTTTGTAGTTGGTAAAGATTTTGTCTTTGCTTGTATTAAAATCATTGACTCCCATATTGATAAATACATGCTTTGCTTTGGAAACTTTGACAGCATCTTTTGCTTTCATCGCTCTTCCTTTGTAGTGAATCATAAACTGCTTATTTCTGTTAAAATCTGCCAGAAAAGAATAAGAACCCTGTACGAGCATCGTGGGGTTTCCCAGATCCCCCTTCTTTGTCGTATCAAAAAAATGCTTTAACCCTAAGCCGACCGAATTTCCTATGATGGCACTCTGACCGAAAAAATGATTGATTTCTGTCTGTGTCACCTGATAGGAAGCAGCTTTTGCTGTTCGTATCGGTTCCTGCTTCAGATTGACATTTGCTATGCTGCTAAGCATTGCCATGCTTAACAGGATGCAAAGCAGTCTCCGTCCGGCTTGTCCTGTGCGTGTGAGTATTTGCATTCCATGCAGATTCTTTTTCTGGTTTTTCATGTTTCTATCCTCCTTTGGATTTATGGGTACTTATTTCTGAACCGTTCCTAACGATCCATGCAGCTATTCGGATTTGGCGGGATCGTTAGGAAAGATATCCCTTGTGGATATAAAGGACGCATGTGGTCTTACCTGTGTCCATCTAATTTATAAGACGATTAAAAACCCCTTTTTGGGTTAGAAAAAATGTACAAATTTAAAATTTTTTTTCTCTTTTTTCTTTAATTGACAAAAGCCATCCCTCTTATTATAATAATTATACAAAAAAAGTAAATACCTTCTTTTTACAAAGCCTGCGATTTATTTGTAACGTAATTTATTTGTGAAAGAGGATAAAATTTTTTATGATATACGAGGAGGAAGAATATGAGCGACAAAAGAAAGAAAATCATAGCTGTGTTTATGGCAGCCGTGATGCTGTGTACATTTACGGGAGCTTCAAAGGTGGAGGCTGCAGGTGCAGCGGATAAGGTGAAAAATGCCTGCGTGGCTGCGTTAAAAGCTACCGGAAATAAAAGTAAAGTGAAATATACATCTAAAAACGCAGAAGAGTTTGATGGTATTTCGTATAAATGTGAGAAAAAGATAGAGGCTGTATTTATCGTGACGAGTGAAAATGCTGCCTACAGCATTTGTGTGGCACAGTCAAAAACGAGTAAGGATGCAAAAGCTCTGTATCAATCATTTGCAGCATATAAAAAGAGCCGGATTGATGATAGTTATTTTAAAACGGATTATACAAAGGCAGAGCAGAGTGTCATGAAAAATGCCATCTACGGAAGAAAAGGGAAATTTACATGGTATATTTCCATGTCCACGAAAAATAAAAATATAGCGGGACAGACAGCATTAAAGAAAAAGTTATAAGGAACTGTTTCAAAAAATGGAAAGTTTCATTGAAAACAGTTCTTGGAAAACAGATTTTAAGAGGTTACTATGGTTTTTAGCAGTTTATTATTTTTACTTCGTTTTCTACCGCTGGTGCTGCTTCTTTACTATGTGGCACCGGCGAAATTCAGAAATTTTATCCTGTTTATAGCAAGTTTGTTTTTTTATGCATGGGGGGAACCGGTTTATGTTCTGCTCATTTTATTTTCTACAATGGTTGACTACACTGCAGGACGTGCGGTGCATCATTGCAGAGAAAATGGAAAAGAAAAAGGTGCAAAATTAGCGGTTTTATGCTCTGCCGTGATAAATCTGGGAGCATTGGGCGTTTTTAAGTATGCTGATTTTTTTATATCTATTGTGGATAAGGTTCCACATGTAAAAATTGCGCCGCTTCATCTGGCACTTCCTATCGGCATTTCTTTTTATACCTTTCAGACTATGTCCTATACGATTGATGTATATCGGAATGATGCAAAGGTTCAGAAAAACTTTATTACCTTCGGTGCTTATGTGGCACTTTTCCCACAGCTCATAGCAGGACCGATTGTCCGCTATAAAACAGTGGCAGAGCAGCTGGATTCCAGAAAGGAAACGGTTACGCTTTTTTCTCAGGGGATTTTTCGCTTTATGGTCGGTTTAGGGAAAAAGGTGCTTATCGCCAACCAGCTTGGCGAGCTCTGGAATACGATTTCCGCTATGCAGATTTCATCTCTTACGATGGCATCTTCCTGGCTTGGCGCGGTTGCTTTTACTTTACAGATTTATTTTGATTTTTCCGGATATTCCGACATGGCAATCGGTTTGGGAAAGATGTTCGGGTTTGAATTTTTAGAAAATTTTGACTATCCTTATGAATCGAAAAGCATTACGGAATTTTGGCGCAGATGGCATATTTCTCTGGGGACATGGTTTCGGGAATACGTGTATATTCCGCTCGGAGGAAACCGAAAAGGTGCAAAAAGGCAGATTCTGAATCTGGCAATTGTCTGGATTTTAACGGGACTATGGCATGGAGCTGCATGGTGCTTTGTAATCTGGGGAGTTTACTATGGGATTCTTTTGGTTTTAGAAAAGCTGGTGCTAAAAAAGCTTTTAGAAAAGCTGCCGTCTGCCTTGAAACGGCTCTATACGCTTTTTATCGTGACAGTGGGGTGGGGTATTTTTTCGTGGCTGGATATGGTGTACAGTACAGGGTTTATGAAGATGATGTTCGGTATGGGAAAGGCAGGGGCTTTGGATGACCGGACGATGTACCTGCTGTTTAACTATGCGGCTGTTCTGGTGATTGGAATCGTCGGTTCCACTTCCCTGCCGAAAAAACTGGCGAACCGTTTTCTGCCGGAAAATACCGTTCGCAGGGAAATTGCTTCCATGATTTTCATGGTGCTCGTATTTCTGGTTAGTATGGCATTTTTGGTAAATTCGTCGTATAATCCATTTTTGTATTTCCGGTTCTAAAGGTTACGGTTCATAGTCGAAATGCGCATTACGTAACACCTTTGGTGTATTGCGCATTTACGACCTAATACACTACAGTTTCCAGGGGAATCTGCCCTCGCTGAAGGCGCAGACTCGCTAACGGAGTGGAAATGCATTTCGTTAGGAACGGTGCAAAATTAAATTTACCATTTTTTGAGCAGAAACACTTGCATATATGGTGTTTGTGCTCAAAAAATGAGTAAATGATTTATGCACAGTTCCTTAGTGAGTATAAAATGGCAGAGGATGGTTTTATGTATTTGTACGCAGAAAGGAGTTTACAGGATGAGTATGGATATAAAGAAATTTCGCATTTTATTCATTGGGATATTTCTGGTGATGTTAGGTGGCTTTACCGTATGGTCGTTTGCAAATCCGAAAAAAGCTTTTTCTGATATGGAAAACAGAAGTCTGCAGCAGATGCCGAAGGTGACGAAAAAAAGTGTATTTTCCGGTAAATTTCAAAAGAAATATGAAACCTATCTGGCAGATCAGATTTTTCTCCGTGATCAGTGGGTAAACGGCTATGCGAATATGCAGCGTTTTTTAGGAAAAAAGGAAATCAACGGGGTGTATCTCGGAAAGAATGGTTATCTCATAGAGAAGTATGAGGAAAAGGATTTCGATGCAGATTTAGAAACTTCTAATATAGCACGCCTTTCGGATTTTCTGGATACAGTTTCGGAGGGACTGGGAGCAGAACATGTTTCCTGCCTTTTTGTCCCATCGAAGATAGATATTTTGACGGAAAATCTGCCGGCATATGCGGAAAAATACAGTGGCCTTAAGGTGGCTGCGCAGGTAAAGAAGCAGGTGGAGCATGGAGAGCGGATGATTCATTTAGGGGAAACTCTTTCCGGGCATAAAAAGGAATACATTTATTACCGGACAGATCATCACTGGACGACGCTTGGGGCATATTATGGTTTCCTGGAATATCAAAGGCTAAATGGAAAAGCTCTGCCTGATTTAGATGCTTACGAACAGGAGATCGTTTTTCATGACTTTTTAGGAACGACTTATAATAAAGCGCATGTACGGACACAGCCGGATGAGGTGCGCCTGTTCCATACAGATTTTGAAAAAGTCTCTGTAGAGGGGAATGATGGAGAATTTACTTCGGATTCCTTTTATTTTAAAGAGGCTGCACTAGAGGGATTTGACAGATATCAGATTTTCTTTTCAAAAAACACGAAAAAAATTGTGATAAAAACAGGAAATAAAACAGGAAAAACATTGCTGGTGGTAAAGGATTCTTTTGCAAACTGTTTCGTGCCTTTTTTAGCGGAGTCCTATGACGAAATCATCATGGTGGATCCCAGATATACGAAAGCGAAAATCGGGACGATTTTTAGAGAGTATAAAGAGATTACCGATGTGCTGGTACTTTTTAATATCGAAAAATTCAGAAAGGACACCCATCTGTCTGTGTTAAAGCTAAGACCGGGCGACCTAAGGGGAGACGAGGAGCAGAATGAACCGGAAAAAACGGAAGGGGACGATGAGGAGGATGATATTTTAGATGGCCTGATTTCTTTGGACTAATTCGATTATTTAGGAAATGATGTACTGAATTGAGGGGGATGAACGGATGAAAAAAAATTTTATTTTTTTCCTGTGTTTTTTCGGCATTTTTTATTTGACAGCCTGCGGGAAAAGTGCTTCGGCACCGGAAACAGAAACGGTTGGTTCTGGTGAAGTCATATTTATGGAGGAGTCTGAAAAGGAAACGGATGAAAACAGAGCAGATGAAAACAGAGAAGAAAGCGGAAACGTTTCAGAAGATTCTTCTGAAGTTCTGGAAACGGAAGAACCGGAAACTCTGGAACACTTTCTCGATGCATCCGGGAAGAACCTGGAGAAGAGAATCCGTACGCCGGAGGGGTATGAACGAACCTCTGAGAAAGAGGGAAGTTTGGGGAATTTTCTTAGGAGTTATAAGATGAAAAAGGATGGAAGTCCGGTTCTTTTATATGACGGAAAGGAAAAAGGGAACCAAAATGCTCATGTGGCTGTGTTTAAGCTGCCATTGGAAAATGAGGATTTGCAGCAGTGTGCGGATTCTGTGATGCGGGTTTATGGAGAGTATTATTATCAAAAGGGACAGTATGATAAAATTCAGTTTTCGCTGGGCGGTGGCTTTCAGGCGAATTTTAAGACGTGGAGTCAGGGGAATGGAATCAGCGTAAATGGAGATCGTGTATCATGGGTTTCCTCCCCTGGAAATAATGAAAGTTATGCGTCCTTTCAAAAGTTTATGCGCATCGTATTTGCCTATTCCGGGACAATGAATTTAGAGGAGGATTCGAAAAAAATCAGGCTCCGGGATATTCGGACCGGAGACATATTTATCAGGGGAGGCAGTCCCGGACATGCGGTGATGGTAGTGGATCTTTGTGAAAATGCAGAGGGAAGGAAAGCGTTTCTTCTCGCACAGGGCTATATGCCGGCACAGGAATTTCATGTGCTGAAAAATCCGCTTCATGAAAATGATCCCTGGTACTACCAGGATGAAATTTCCTATCCCTTTGAAACGCCGGAATATACGTTTGCGAAGAGGGCACTTCGGAGACCGGAGGTGGAGGGGTAAGGG
>JAFVAA010000390.1 GCA_017476305.1 Lachnospiraceae bacterium | reverse complement strand
GTGCACCATATAATGCACTGCTGGCATAAATATCCGTTTTTACCTAATTATAATAGGTGTTCCCCGCATCTGCCAGGCATGTGTTTCCGGCAGATACTAAAATGAAAATCTTTTTAGAATTTTCAGGGTTGTTCTACTGTTCAGTTATCAAGGTCGATGAGCAGAACCTTCTGCTCTTCCGTGCTGACTTTTTTTGCGTCAGCAAGTGATATATTACCACGCTTACCAACAAATGTCAACACCTTTTTTTCATTTTTTTAAAACTTTTTAAAACTTTTTTACAATGTATAATCCGAAAATATCATATATTTATCCGGAATTATACGAGCGGAGAAAGAGGGATTTGAACCCTCGCGCCGCGTGAACGACCTACACCCTTAGCAGGGGCGCCTCTTCAGCCTCTTGAGTATTTCTCCAAGCCAATAGGTGACTGATATTCTATCCAAAATATCATAAGTCTCCGACTTTATCGACAACAGCTGATTTTGCTGTCGAACAGATTTATTCTATCAAACTTCCAATGTATTGTCAAGCTTTTTTTGCTATTTTCTTATGATTTTTTATCCGCCTTCGTCAACTAAATTAGAAAGTGGTTGACAATCGTTTTTTTCTGTATTATCCTATTCTTCGAAACAGCTGTCATTGTCAGTCGTACTATAAAATAATTACTGTTTTTCGACTGCATTTATCTTAACGAGGAGGAATCAAATGAACATACTGACTCTAGCCCGGGAAATTATCGACGGCAGACGGATCACCAGAGATGACGACCTTTCCATCTTTTTAACATGTGATTTAAAGGAGCTCTGTGAAGGTGCCGATAAAATCCGTGCACATTTTAAGGGAGACAAGGTAGATCTATGCTCCATTATCAACGGACGCAGTGGAAGATGTCCGGAGAACTGTAAATTCTGCGCACAGTCCGCGCATAACCATACAGATTGCGATGTCTACGATTTTCTACCCGAAGAAAAAATCCTGGAAGCATGTAAAGCAAACGAAAGTGAAGGCGTTGACCGCTTTTCCATCGTGACAGCAGGACGGGCACTTACCGGAGAAGAATTTGAAAAAGCCATCCATGCATATGAAACTATGAATCGGGAATGTAAGATCGATCTATGTGCTTCTATGGGTTTTTTAAACGAAGAACAGCTGCACAGACTGCATGAAGCCGGAGTGAAAAGCTATCACCACAACATAGAAACTTCAAAAAGAAATTTTCCAAATATCTGCACGACACACACCTATGAAGAAAAAATAGAAACCTTGAAAAAAGTGAAAGCCGAAGGTATGAGCGTATGCTCTGGTGGAATCATCGGGATGGGAGAGACCTGGGAGGATCGCCTGGATATGGCGGTAAGCCTGGCAGAAGTAGGTGTCAACTCCATTCCGATCAATGCACTGATGCCGATTCCCGGAACTGCTTTAGAGGGTATGGAACAGCTCACCGAAAATGATATTTTACGAACCATCGCTTTTTTCAGATATATCAATCCAGAGACGAATATCCGGCTCGCAGCCGGAAGAGCACTGTTGACAGAAGATGGAAAAACCGCTTTCCAGTCCGGAGCTTCTGCAACCATCACGGGAAACATGCTGACCACCGTTTCCTGTGCGACCATTCGAAGCGACAAGGAAATGCTTGCTTCCCTGGGACGTGATACCGTTCCGAAATATTTACAGTAATAATAAAAAAATATTCTTTCCCGTGCATCCTTATACCCGCTAACGGTCGTCTTTTCCATTAGCGGGTATAACTGCATTTTCCTGCTCGTACATATTATTTTTCTCTGCATCAATCACCACGATAACAGGCAGATTTTCCACCTCCAGCCTCCTGATGGCTTCTGTCCCAAGGTCATCGTAGGCAATCACCTCTGCCTTTTTGATACACTTTGACAAAAGCGCACCCGCTCCCCCTATAGCCGCAAAGTACACGGCATGATATTCGTGCATGGCGTCTATGACCTCCACGGAACGCTTTCCTTTCCCAATCATGCCTTTTAGACCATTTTTCAAAAGAAGCGGGGTATATTTATCCATACGGCTGCTGGTCGTGGGCCCCGCAGAACCGATGACCTGCCCTTCCCTCGCCGGGGACGGGCCCAGATAATAGATGATATTATCCTTAAGCTCCAGCGGAATATCTTTTCCCGCAAGCATGCTTTCGTACAGTCTTTTATGTGCAGCATCCCTCGCAGTATAAATCGTTCCCGAAAGATAGACGTAGTCTCCTGCCTTTAAATCCATGACTTTATCTTCCGTTAATGGTGTAGATATATATTTATCCAAAATGTTCTCCTCCTAAATGATAATCCCGGCAGACATGTTTCACGTCTTCCCGGACAGATCCTTTTTTGAAAAGCTAAAGCAATCTCCTTACATGCCGGTTAACATGGCAGCAAATGTTTACAGCCACAGGAAGTCCCGCAATGTGCGTCGGGTACACTTCTATATTTACTCCTAAAGCTGTCGTACTTCCGCCTAACCCTGCAGGTCCAATCGAAAGCGCATTTATCTTCGAAAGCATCTCCTCCTCTAATTCCCTCACATATGGAATCTCATTATGCGAATCCAACTCTCTGGTAAGTGCTTTTTTCGCTAAAAGAGCACACTTTTCAAATGTTCCGCCGATACCCACTCCGACCACCACAGGAGGGCAGGCATTCGGTCCCGCTAACTTCACTGTCTCTAAAATAACGTCCTTCACACCCTCTATTCCGTCTGCAGGTTTCAGCATCACGATCCTGCTCATGTTTTCACTTCCAAAGCCCTTTGGAGCCACGGTAAGCTCTAACTGCTCTCCGGGTACAATCTCATAGTGGATTACGCCCGGTGTATTATCCTTCGTATTTACCCGGTCAATCGGATCCCTTACGATGGATTTTCTAAGATAACCCTCTGTATACCCCTGACGGATTCCCTCATTTATCGCATCCTCCAAACTGCCGCCTTCAATATGCACTTCCTGTCCGATTCTCACAAATACGACCGCCATTCCGGTATCCTGACAGATGGGAATACTCTCTGCATCCGCAATGCACAGATTTTCCTTTAGCTGCTCTAAAATCTGCTTTCCCAGAGGCTTTTCCTCCGCATCTGCCGCCTGAAAAAGTCTGTCCTTCACATCCTCTGAAAGTCTCAGATTCGCTTCGATGCACATTTCTTTTATATTTTTCGTAATCTCTTCCACAGATATACTTTTCAATTTCTTACACCGACCTTCCTGCTTCTGCTTTTGCGATCATTTTATTTGTGAAAGCAAAACCCTCGAAAACTTTCGGTTTCCTCGGGCGCGAACGCACTTTGCATTATGATAACACAAATTTGCTGTTTCTGCAAATTTGTATGATAAATGCGCCAGCATTTACTTTTTCACAAATATGTCCATGATGAACGCTTTAGCGTTCATTTTTTCACCAGCAGTTTAAATTTCAGCTTCTTCGCTTTATACTTACTGCTGGCTTTTACAGAAACCGTGACGTAATACGTCCCTGTCCCCGCCTTTTTCTTCACCTTTATCTTTCCGGAGGAAGACACGGAAATCCCCCTTTGCTTCGCTTTTTTAGAAATCGAAAAACCGACCTTCTGCCCATTTTTCTGAAGCACCCGAATCCGATAAGTCTTTCCCCTCCTTAATGTCTTTTTCTTTTTCGCTAACTTTGCCTGACTTGCTTTTTTACTCTTTGCCTGTGACGTTTCATCTCCCTTTTTGGAAAATGTCACAACCACCTCTGTATCTTTTTCCGGCTGGAACTGATACGTATTTTCCCCCACCGGCTCCAAAGCCCTTCCGTCCACCTTTACAGAAGCCAGTACCGAAGTCTCATCAGGAACCACGGTCAGAGTTTCTTTATAATCACCATATTTTTTTACACGTTTCAGACCACGCACCGTTCCCTTTCCTGAACCTTCCATCTTTACAGAAATCTGATAATATGCAGAACCCTCTTTCACAGGTCTTGCCAAATAAATACTATACGCATCTGCAGTATCCTCTGCATCCTCTGAAAGTACTGCAATCACATCCTGCTCCTTTCCTTCCGCATTCTGTATGGAAGCTTCTGCACAATATTTCTCCTCACCAGTATTCAGCCCCCCATAAAAGCTAAAATCAAGCGCACGAAAGGAAACCTTTCCCTCCTCTCTGGTATCCATCAAAAAAGTATCCCCGTATCCATCCGTAGATGCTCCCGTTATCAAAATGCCATCCTCCGTCACCGCAGTCGCTGCATTTACAAAAACCATGCCGTTTTTATCCGTATAGGTTTTTAAAAAGAACGGAAAAACAGCATCCAGTTTTTTCCAGACAGTCCCGTCAAAGCAGAAAATACGATGATCCGGCTGCTGAAAATCAGCAGTTAAGCTGTATGCAGCACTTCCTAAAAAGGCATACAATCTTCCGTGGCTCTCCTCCATCCGTAGTCCAAATGCCCCACCGGGCAGACATTCTCCTGTAAATTTCCACTCCTCTGTCTCCGGATCAAAAACATATACCAGAATACTTCCTATGGAGTTCTCCTCTTTCGAATAACCACCTGCCGCGTAAATTTTTCCCTTGTATTCAGAGGCTGCCGCCCCGGAAAATAAAAACACCTTCGGAAATTTTTTATATCCGGCCTTCTTCGGATCCACATCCACAGAGATTACCTTCCATTCCGGACGGGATGCTGTCACATCGAGCTTTAATCCCAGATAAAACTTCCGGTCAGAAGCCCTGACAGAAAGCCATTCATAGAGCACACCATTCATGCAGACCGGATTTCCCACTACAGACACGAAAAAGTCATGGCTTCGTTCATAATAATCAATCCCTAACTTGTCAAAATATCCCTCATCCGCTAACTGCAGGAATGCACTCTTAATCGACAAGAACGCAGTTCTTTTTCCCGACTTTACATCCATGCGATAAACACTCCCCACATTCGTCACGCCATATACTTCACTGCCGTCCGTCACCACACCCGCGTATTTTCTCTCCTCGGAATCTAAAACAGGGGTTTTCCCGATTTTTTCAAAACCGCCTAAACCTGCAGAAAGGTAAAAGGTGCTGCCGTTTTCCCTGCCATTCCCTGTCTGTACCGTAAAGGTCAGATAATTTCCGCGAAATTTATAGCTTCCATCCTCCTTTTTCGTATCTTTTAGGACAATTTTTTCCTCGTCCCATGACACGATCTCATCCGCACCAATCGAAACCTTTTCTTCTCCAATAACATGAACAGCAGAAAGCTTCCCTCTTTCTTTTCCGAAATTCACACCGGAAAGCGTAACCGTATTCTCAGATGCATCTGCCCTTGCAGAAGAAATGACCGGTTTAAAATTTCCCGTCGCAGCCTCCTTCAAATCTAAAAATCCATCCGTCGCACAAAGTCCCTTCAATTTTTCAGAACTTCGCACGCTCGAAAGCAAAAGATTCTTTAACGCCATAGTTCCGTCCTCTGTCCGTTCTCCTGCCTTCTCCGGAAAAAGTATGAGAAGAAGTGCCGCCGCGCCCGCCGCATTCGGACATGCCATAGAAGTTCCACTGTAAAATGCGTACTTCCCAAAGGAGGAAGCTTCTGCTCCCGCCCTGCTTACTGCCAGTCCGTCAATGTAAAGCTTCGCAGGTGCTGTCTTTTCCGCTTTATATAACACAGCGATTCCATGAGATGCTGCCGCTGAAGCCTCTGTATAGGAAAAAGTCTCTTTCGAAGTAAAATCATACAGACTGTAATCCGCAGCAGTACTACTATAGCTGAGCGCATTTACTAACGGTCTGCGAACTGTCCCGTCCCCGTACCGAAGCATGTCTGCCACACCAAAGTATGCCTGATGTTCTGTCTTTAAATCATATGGAATCCCCACAGAACCAGCCACCAAAACATTGGTCCCATCTGCCTTTGTTTCTGTTTGATATTTAATATACACCTAATAGGTATCTCCGGCTGTTACCTCCGAAAACTCCACCTTTAAGCTCTTTTTCGTCTGTGAATTTTTATACCGCTCGTCCGATACCGAAAGCGTCACCCCTTCTTTGATTTCCATTCCGTCCTGATTGAGCACGACCGGTTTCCCAAACGTCAAAGTTTCCGCTCCTGCCGTCACCGGTGTAGTACTGTCCCCGTCGAATACACCATAGGTCTTTGTCGTCTCCTTTAACTGCTCCTTCGTATAGATGACAGGAAGATAATTGTCATAGCTTACCGAAGAAAGCACATTGCTCCCCGGTGCGAAAAAATCCACCTGGCTTTTTCCGTAATTCGAATACGCTGCCAGATCTCCCTTTTCATTGATACTGCCTACGCAAAGCATATAATCCGAAGTACTGCTTGACGGGCTCCCATCTGTACTCTCCAGATCAGTTCCCGAATTTCCTGCGGAAAAAAGACTCAAAACACCATTTTCCCCTAGTTTCTCCAGCACTTCGTCAAATAACCCTCCATAGATCTGACCGCCATCTGCTCCCCACGAATTACTCGCCACCCGGACATTGACTCCGTTTTCTGCTGCCGTCAGAATATACCGAAATGCCCCTAAAGCTGCAAACTCTGTACTCTCTGCTCCATCCTTATCAAAGATGCGAAGTGCCATAAGCTTTACCCTGTCATCTGCATATTTCCCCAGAACGCCCGAAATTCCCACCTCATTATCTGCTTTTGCAGCAATGATACCGGCGCAATGGGTACCATGCCCGTTTTCATCCATCGGATCATCGTCATTCCCAATAAAATCATAGCCATACGTTCCTACCAGACCGATGTTGCCCGGATTTTTCCACATATGCCCTGTTAACTCCTCGTGATAATAATCAATGCCCGTATCAAGCACCGCCACGACAACTTCATTTTCACTTTGCGTTTTCTCCTCATCTGCCTTCCAAAGGTCTGTCGCGTGCATGGATGCATCTGCTAATTTCCCCTCATAGATGCTGCCACGCGTGAAAACCTTTTTTCCGGTCTTTTCATTTGTTGCCGTTTCATCTGCTAAAGGGTAGCTGTATTCTATGTAAGGATCATTCAGCGAAAAATCCGCCCCCTCAGAATTTACGAAATAGTTTGGTGTGACATATTTCACAGATTTATTTTCCCGAAGTTTTTTTATCATCGTCTCTGTGTCTTCTGTATCAGAGGAAATGAGACTTATTACATAATCATCGAAATCAATGCTGTCCTCAATGACATAATCATTTTCAAAATTCTCCGATAATATTTCCTGCTGCCTTTCCACCGTAGTCGCCATATCCTGTGATTTCTTCACAGCATACATCATTTCTCCAAAACGTTCCGAAACCTGCTCCTCTTTTCTAACCAGTTTTAGTTTTTTCTTCGAACCCTTTCCTGCCTGTACATCATCCTTTTCATAGCGGACAAGTACCTGATGCTTTTGATAGGTACCCTCTTTTAAAGAAATTTCTGTCTGCTCCGTCTTCTCATCATACCGGGATTTTGGGGTTTCCTGCCAAGCATCTGTTTCCTCTGTATCTGAAACTGCCCGTACTGCCATATTACTCTTCCCCGCATATGGAAAAACAGAAAAACTCAGTACCACTGCCATAGTGCCTGAAATCCATCGAAGTTTTCCGCTCATATTAAATGAAACCTCCCGCTTTTTATCTTTTCCTATCTGCTATACATGCTTTTTGCATATCAGAAAACTGTCATTTTGCTCAATCTGGTTATCTACAGTCCCCAAGGAACTGTAAGTTAGTAATTTGCTCTATCTGGTTATCTACAGTCCCTAAGGAACTGTATTTTCATTAGTATAGCATCTTTATAAATTATTTCAAGAAAAACCGGCTTTCAGATCTGATCCTCAATAAAAAAACGATTAGACACAGTCAACAATTAGTTAGAACTATTATGCTCATTTATTATTTTTTTCTATACCCATCTGGTTTTTTACTCCATCGGACATGTACTGTCATTTTTATGATTCCTGAAAACCTTATTTAGCGATTTATACTATTTTTTCATCATTCCATTCTATTTTTTTTCAACCACCTGTATATACTTATAGTTACTGTTCACGGCTGCCAAAAGCCCATCTTCCAACCTATGTGCAGCATAGGTTTTGCCTTTGCCGCAAAACCAGCGTCAGTCGGTGCAAAATCAGCACCTTATGCAGCTGTTAGATGTGCAGTGTCAGCTTCCCCGATCTGCCTATTGCAAACAGTTTTTAAAAATGATAGTATATAGGAATTGCCAGTTTACCAGATTCAGGAAGGAGAGATACACCTATGGAAACAAATATGACGGAAGGACGCCCGCTGACACTCATGCTTCGCTTCATGCTCCCGCTTCTTTTGGGAAATGTATTTCAGCAGCTTTATAATATGGTAGATACCATTATCGTGGGACGCTATGTGGGAGATACCGCTCTCGCAGCCGTTGGCTCTACGGGTACCATCTTTTTTATGGTCATCGGTATCTGTAATGGTATGTCCACCGGCTTTACCGTGCTGACCAGCCAGAAATTCGGAGCGGACGATATCGAAGGTACGAAGCTGTCTGTCACAAATGGAATTTTTTTGTCTGTCATCGTTGTTGCAGTCATGACCGGTATTACCCTGGTTGTAATGCACCCTCTTCTGCATCTGATGAATACACCGGCAGACATCTATGATGATGCCTACAGCTATATTTCTACCATTTGTATGGGAGTAGCTGCGATGGTATTTTATAACCTGTTTTCTTCCTTTCTCCGGGCGATAGGAAACAGCCGGATGCCGCTTATTTTCCTGAGCATTTCCGCTGTCTTAAATATTTTTTTAGATTTGCTTTTTATCATCGTATTTCACCTGGGAGTAAGAGGAGCAGCACTGGCTACCGTACTTTCCCAGATGGTTTCTGCTACCGCCTGTGCTATTTATATCTTTACGAAAGTAGAGGTACTAAAGCCAAGGAAGGAGCATTGGCATTTTCATAAGGAATCCGTAAAAAAGCAGATTTACATAGGACTTCCTATGGCACTGCAGTTCGGTATCACTTCATCCGGCACCATGGTCATGCAGACCGCAGTGAATAAATTCGGTTCCATAGCTGTGACCGGCTTTACCGCAGCCAGCAAAGTACAGGGACTTCTCACGCAGGGAATGATGGCGATTGGACAGACCACTGCCTCCTATGCAGGACAGAACTACGGGAAAAAGGATCTGCCTCGTATCCATCAGGGAACGAAGGATGCCATGAAAATCGGTGTGGTTTATTCTTTAGTCGTGGG
>JAFVAA010000389.1 GCA_017476305.1 Lachnospiraceae bacterium | reverse complement strand
CTCAAGGTTTTAAAGTGATTTTTCAAGTGGGAAGTTTGAGTCAGGAAGTGAGCACCCAGGAACTGGTACTGGCAAATAAGCGCGCTGTATTGGCACTGACCATCATATGCTCCGTTATCTCTGTTGCATATCTGCTGGAGATTGTGAAAAAAACGCGCAGCATCGGCTATGTCCTTATCGTAGTCGCCCTGGCCATGATCCCTGTGGTGATGGCACACATTGATATCCGCCGGAATCCATCTTCTGCAACCACCAGACACATTGTGGGAATCGGATTTGCCATCATGTATACCTTCGTCGTCTTTACCACAAATAATGCACTGGTATTCACCTATGTGATTCCTATGCTGATCATCATCACTCTGTACGATGATGTCAAGTATATCACCATTATCGGTATTGGTGTATCGATTGTAAATATTTTAGCAATTATCACAGGCTTTTACAAAGGGACGATGACGGATACTGCCGTGGCAGAGATTCAGGGAATCGTGGTCGTCATTATCGTAGGTTACTTAATTCTGGTAAGCAGGACAAATCATAAATTCCAGCTGCTGCGCGAAAAAAGACTCGGAGAACAGAATGACAAAACCTCTGACCTTTTAGAAAATGTACTGGCTATTTCCGGAAGACTTTCAGAAATCATTGCAGAAGTCTCAGACCAAATGGATACCTTAAAAAGTTCTGTAGACCAGACCTTAAATTCCATGGATGAAGTAACCAGAGGAACGGCAGAATCAGCCGATGCCGCTCAGAAACAGTTAGAGCAGACGACGGAAATTTCATCCTATATCCAAAACGTGGAAACCTCCATGACGACGATTTCTGAAAACGTGGATGCTACCACCGATGCCGTATCCGTTGGTCAAAAAAATGTTACCCGGATGGAAGCACTGACACAGCAGATAGAAGCTGCAGGAAAAGATGTCGTAGATGCACTGTCGAAATTTCAGGAAACAGCAGTGGAGATGAATTCCATTACGGATATCATTACGAACGTCGCATCACAGACAAGTCTTCTGGCATTAAATGCTTCCATCGAAGCTGCCAGAGCCGGTGAGGCAGGGCGTGGTTTTGCCGTAGTAGCAAAT
This sequence comes from Lachnospiraceae bacterium, assembly GCA_017476305.1. Classification (GTDB taxonomy): domain Bacteria; phylum Bacillota; class Clostridia; order Lachnospirales; family Lachnospiraceae; genus Butyribacter. The sequence continues at coordinate 934 of JAFVAA010000389.1, read as the reverse complement.
GAAATTTCCAATCTGGCATCGCAGACGACAGGTGCCACGGATGATATCACCAAACTGATCGACGGTGTCGTTTCACAGGTGGAGATGATGGTTTCTACCATCGAGAAACTTTTAAAGACCGGCGAAGAGGAAAGCGTATGTGCTTCTGATACAGCAGAAAGCTTTAAAAAGATTTATCATAATGTGGACGTGATCAAAAAGCATACCTCCGACCTGGATGATATCGTAGAACATCTGTCTTCCGCAAATGATGAAATCGTGAGCAGCATCGAAACTGCATCCGCGGTTACGGAAGAAGTGACCGCCCATGCAACCACGACCTTATCCATCAGCGAAGAAAACCAGCAGATTGTAGAACGCATCAACCAGCTGGTTTCTGATCTGAATAAAGATGCAGAACAGTTGAAAACATATCACCTGCACTAAATCATATTCTTTCTCCTGTGGGCGCAGTAAATATCCATTTTTTACCGTGCCCGCATTTTTTGATTTCATGTCCTGAAAAAAGTAATTTTGCAAATAAAATTACACTTTTTGAAAAGCTTTTCTTCCACAAATTCCACAGATATAGCTCCGATAGTATTTCGTAAATTTACATGCTTTTTTTCTCATTACAATCTGACCACATCCCGCACACCGATACACATATTTCACAGGCTGGCTGTTTCCCTTGTAATTTTCTACTCCCTTCTCTTCTCCACTCGTTACTCTTTTGACGTGATACCCATATTTCCGGTTCATGATTTCCGCATATTGTTTCCACTTTCCCGTATGTCCCGTACATCCTTTGCAGGAATGTAAAATCTCATGAATCATCGTATCTTTACAGGCATCCTCGCTGATCCTGTCATCCTCCAAAAGCCTTGCCGCAATCTGAATCTCACATTCTCCATTTCCTTTTTTGATGCAGAGTCCCCACCTGGTTTTCGCCCGT
>JAFVAA010000388.1 GCA_017476305.1 Lachnospiraceae bacterium | reverse complement strand
TGATGGCGCCTTCCTATGTGGATCATTACTTTGACGGTGCACTGGCAGGGCTGTTCCCACCTTCTACGAAGGAAAACGGCGGTATTTTCTCACAGACGCAGGGATGGCTCATTTTAGCAGAGGCACTTTTAGGACATGGAAATAAAGCGTTCATGTATTTCGAGGAGAGCTCTCCTTCTTCGCAGAATGATAAGGCAGAGGTCCGGAAGCTGGAGCCTTACGTACACGGGCAGTAAACGGAGGGAGATGAGAGCCCGTTCCACGGTCGTTCCCATGTGCACTGGCTGACTGGTACGGCTTCTACCTGTATGGTGGGCTGCGTCGAGGGAATCTGTGGTATGCGTCCGGATTTAGACGGACTTCGTGTAGCACCTTCCATTCCTTCTGATTGGAAAGAGCTTACGATGGAAAAGAACTTCCGCGGAAAGAAGGTTGTCATCAAGGTAGAGAATCCGAACGGAGCAGAGAGCGGATTTAAGGAGTTCTATATCAATGGTGAAAAGCAGGAGGACAACTACATTCCGGAGAGCAAGCTGAGTGATGTGACGGAAGTAAGAATGGTGATGTAGCATTTTGGCGCTTTAGGATGCAGACGGAATAGCTGTGAAGTGGGACAGATGTTTCAAATGAAAAACAGATGGCAGAAGTATAAAAAAATTTAAATAGTCTAAGCTATTAAGGATATAAAAAATGAAGGAAGGGGGGATGTTTATGAAATATGTCGTAAATGATTCCTGTATCGGATGCGGTCTGTGTCCGTCTACCTGCCCGGAGGTCTTTTCGATGGGAGATGATGGAAAGGCATGTGCCATTGATACAGAGGTTCCGGAGGAATGCTTAGGAACCGCTGAGGAAGCAAAGGATGGATGTCCGGTATCAGCGATTGAGGAAGCGTAGGAGAAACAGAGCAGTATCATGATTAGAGGTCCGCAAGCCCTGTGGCATGGAAAGCGTGTGTGGGGGATGCGGGCTTTTTTTCGTGAAGTTCTTGCCTGATATCAAAATATATGCTATACTATTTTTCAAAGCAGTATAGTATATCATAAACTAATTCTTTTAATATTAAATTTATGATATATTGGTTCTATTTTTCTATTTTGTTTCAGATTATCAATTATATAAATATTATTTAAGAACGTTTCTGCTTTTATTTCACATATTAACGAAGCAGGAACAGGATATGACTGGTTTATATGATGGGGAAAAACTTCTGTGTTCCTGCTGTATTCAGAAAGGAGCATGGTATGGGAGAAAAGGATATTTCGGAAAAGATACTGGAAGACTATGATGACGTGTTTGCCGACATCGTCAACGTGCTTTTGTTCGGTGGCGAGCGGCGTGTCAGGGAAACGGAGCTGGTGAGCTTAAAGAGCAGGTCGCAGTACAAGGCAGACGGAAGACTCCATGAACAGGAGCGGGATGTGGCGAAGCTCTGGCAGAGGTGTGAAATCAGACTGGCAGTGTTCGGGATAGAGAACCAGACGACCATAGATGATGACATGATATTCCGGGTGTTAGGATAT
>JAFVAA010000387.1 GCA_017476305.1 Lachnospiraceae bacterium | reverse complement strand
TTCTATTCTGCAGACGAGGAAAGAACGAAAATTCATGGAGTGAAGTGGATGCCGGAAGGGGAACCTGTGGCAGTCATGCAGCTTTGCCACGGAATGTGTGAGTATATCGAGCGGTATGATGAGTTTGCCGAATTCTTAAATAGTAAGGGATTTGCCGTATTGGGGCACGATCATATCGGACACGGGAATTCCGTGAAGCATGAAAGCGAACGGGGGATTATGCATACACAGAAACCGGCAGAAATCTGTGTGGAAGATATCTTTTCTAATTATAAAATTGCCAAAGGACAGTATCCAAAGCTGCCGTATTTCATTTTAGGACATAGCATGGGTTCCTATCTGCTTCGCATGTTTTTGACTCTAAAAGCTTCAGAGCTTCGGGAAGTGAATGGCGCGGTCATCATGGGGACCGGAAATGTAGAGCATCCTACTGCAAACTTAGGTTTGTGCATCCTAAAGACAATCGCCAGGCTCCGTGGCTGGGAAGCCAGGGTGCCTTTTGTGGCAAAATTGCAATATAATGCATCCTATAAGGGCTTTTCTACCGATGGTTCTGAACCGGAAAAAAGCTGGCTGTCTACAAATGTGGAGAGTGTGAAAAAATATTACAGCGACGAAAAGGATAACTTTTCTTTTTCATTAAACGGCTACAGGCTTTTGCTCAGTGCATCCGGCTTTACCGGCAGGGAGAAAAATATCGCAAAGATAAACAAAGAACTTCCGATTCTTTTTGTCTCCGGAGAGGATGATCCTGTCGGAGATTTAGGAACTGGCATGAAGAAAGCCTATGAAAAGTATCAAAAAGCCGGAATTCGGGATGTATCCATGTATCTGTTCGAAAACATGAGGCATGAGATTTTACAGGAGGTGGAGCGGCAGAGGGTTTTTGATTATATCTATGACTGGCTCAGAGAAAGGATGTAGACGGAAACTTTAGAAAAGGTACTTGGAACGTGAACTTAAAAAGCACCTTTTTTGTGGAAAAAACTACAATTGACTTTCTCGGTTTGATGATTTAAACTGATACTTGGCTTTCTAAGCTTTTCCAAAATATTATTTAGGAGGTTTTATCATGCGATTAAAAACTATGAGAAAAAGATTTTTTGCAATTCTATGTACAGCTTCCCTGGTGTTTGCGACAGCGGACATAGAAGCATCCGCATCGGTCATTAGTCCTACAGATGTAGCCGTAGCATCCTCAGGAAATGTACTGATCGGAGTAGATGGTACTTTTATGACGGCAGATTTACAGGCTGGAATAAATCGGATCAATGAGATTCGAAGGGAAGCCTACGAGGAGAAAATTGTCTCTGCCTATGTTCCTGTAAAATTATCTGCGGAATTAGAAGGAATTGCCAAAATCCGTGCAGCAGAGGCAGCACTTGAAATCGGGCATACACGTCCAAATGGAACCAGAGGTATGCTGACCACTTATCAGGGGATGAGAAGCTACGGAGAGATTCTTGCGTGGAATTTTAGAGGCGGTTTAGTAGGCGGAATCAATCAATGGTATGAAGAAAAGGAAGATCTGATCAATGAAACGGGAGGTGAGACCGGACATTATACACAGATGATCGATCCGAAAAATGAATATATAGGACTTGGCTGCTTTTACTGCACGAGCGGAGTTCCTTATCCCTATAGTATCTGTGGCGAATTCAATTCCTACACTTCGAGCCATACAGATGTCACAGACCGTTTGGAGCCTTCCTATGATACGACACAGCTTATCGAAGTTCCAGAGGGAAATGTAACGGTTCCG